>WFSU01000018.1 GCA_015485845.1 Nitratifractor sp.
GTGCAACACAATGTCGTCGAGCGTACGATCAGGCTGGAGGTACTCGAACAGATCCTGCTCCTGCACCAGCGCAGCAAGCTTGAGTTTGGTCACCTTTTTCTTTTTATTCGGGTGGATGATCCGCTGCATTACATCTTCACGGAGATAAAACGAGCGGCTGATCCCGCCAAACATGTTGAGGATTTCTTCGTAATCGACGATCTCTTCGGTGATGAGACGCGCACCCTCTTCGAGGAGGGCACGGTTTTTGATCTTCTCGTATTCGTCGAAGCTGATGAGTTCGATAAGAGTATTCATGTCCCGAAACTGCCCTTCACCACCACTATACTCTTCTTTGAGTAACGCCAAAAAAATCCGTTGCTCCCGCTCATCGAGTTCTTTTTCTTTGAAAAACTCTTCGACGATGATCGGCTCGGTACTCACGGTGATCCGCTCTCGAATCCGCTGGGTGAGGAGGGTAAGTTTGTTTTTCATCCGGCCGGTACTGAGGGAATCATCGGTAAAACCCTGCTTGACCGTCGCGATCTTGTGCAGCATTTCGATCACATCAAACTGATCCTGAAGGTACTCGAGGTGATCGGTATAAGGCTTAATCTCCGGCAGTGTCAGCTCCAGCGATCCCTCTTCGAGCAAGCGCAGCAACACCACCGTCGGTGTCACTGACAGGGTCAGCAATTCGAGTAGAGAGACGTCACCCCCCTTCGTGTTCATAAAACTGACCGGCATAAGCCACCCCATATCAATGAGGTTTTTGATTCGGGGAAGGTGGGGGATGTAGTCCTGGTGCTTCTCTCCGTATTTTTCCCGGAGCAGTTCGAGCACTGCCACCTCATCCTGACCCGAAGCGTACCGTCGGCACTGTGCCTGGAGGAGTTTTGCTTCTTCGGTCGAACATTTGAGCTGGGGAAAGATCGATGCCGTCTCGACCCGTTTGGCCTCGACAAATTCTATGAAATGATTCATCCGTTGATCTGCTCCTTGAGTACCCGTTTGAGCACTTTTCCGGTGGCATTCTTGGGCAGTTCGTCGATGACATGGATCTGCTTGGGGACTTTGTAGTTGGCAAGTTTGCCCCGGAGATGCTTGCGCAATGCCCCCTCATCGATTTGCTCCAATCCTTCTTCGAGCTCAAGGTACGCGATGGGGATTTCACCGCTTTTCTCATCAGGTATGCCCACTACGGCACTAAATTTGACTCCGTCAAAGTCATCGATCACCTCTTCGATCTCCCGGGGGTAGATGTTGATCCCTTTGGAAATGATGAGGTCTTTTTTACGATCGACGATAAACAGATACCCCTCTTCATCCATGTACCCCATATCCCCGGTCAACAGCCAACCGTTGATGATCGTCTCATCGGTCGCTTCGGGGCGGTTGAGATAGCCCCGCATGATGTGATCCCCTTTGAGGATGATATCCCCCACTTCACCTCGGGGGCACTCGACGAGGTTTTCGTCTACAATTTTTATCTCGTAACCGGGCATGGCCGGACCGACCGACTTGTGCTTGGGTTTATGGATGGGGTTGAGTGCTGTGGCGGGTGAACTCTCGCTCAGACCATACCCCTCCAGCAACGTGGCGCGTTTGAATTTGGCGTTCATTGCCTCGAGTGTCTGGGGCTGAAGCGCTGCTGCACCGGAGATGAAGAGGCGTACTTTGTTGAACCACATGAAATACCACGGCAGTTTTGCACGGGCAATGGCATTGTAGACATCCGGCACCCCGAAGAAGATCGTCACCCGTTTGAGCAGCGTCTGCTTGAAAATATTGCTGAAAGGTTGAAGCGATTTGATGATGACGATGCTGGCTCCTTCATAAAGCGGAAGAATCACACCGATCGAGAAAGCAAACGAGTGGAACATCGGCAGGAAGACGATGAAGCGGTCTTTGGGGGTAATCTTCATCATGGTGATCCCGGAGACAGCATTGGAGAGGATGTTTTTGTTGGTGAGCATCGCCCCTTTGGGTTTGCCGGTGGTACCGGAGGTGTAGAAGAACACGGCCAGATCATCCAGCGTGCGCATCACCGGTTTGGTCTGAAGGTTTCGAGCAAGAGCATCTTCAAAGGCCACATTTACCTCATTGGTCAGGCGTAAACCCCCTTCCCAGATGATCTGTCGGCAAAAGTTTTTGGCTTCGGAAGCATGGACAACTTTTTCAAATTTTGCCGAAGCAACCAGCAGTGTTGCGCCACTGTCCCCGAGAATGTAGCTCAGTTCCGCTTCTTTGAGGAAATTGTTGATCGGAACCGTCACGGCACCTACCTTGGAGATCGCCAGTACCGCCACGGCAAACTCCCAGCTGTTTTGCATGAAAAGTGCCACACGATCTTCGGGTTCGATCCCGATCGAAGCAAGATACCCGGCAAAGGCATCCACTTTTTCAAGCAACTCCCCGTAAGTGATCTCCGTCTCCCCTTCGAAAAGCGCCACTTTTTTACGCCGTTTGTGTCCATGCGTCTGAACCATTTCGTAAAAACTGTTGAACCGATAGTGCAGCATTGCTTCTCCTTTGTGTGTAATGATGTTTTCAGGTACCGATCAGGGCATACAATTCCCGAATCTCTTCTGCCCAGATACTCTCATCAATCGTCTCGAGAATCAGTGGAATGTCGTCCATTCTCGGATCGTTCATGATGAGGCGAAATCCTTCCCAGCCGATCTCCCCTTTTCCCAGCGATTGGTGACGGTCGACCCGGGAACCCAGGGGCGGCTTGGAATCGTTGATGTGCATCCCCGAGAGATACTCGAATCCGACAATCTCTTCAAATGTATTCATCGTCTGCGTATATGCTTCCGGGGTACGCAGATCATACCCGGCTGTAAAGGTGTGGCACGTATCGAGACACACTCCGACACGGCTTTTATCCTCCACGTTGTCGATCAGATACGCCAGATGTTCAAACCGATACCCCAGATTGGTTCCCTGCCCGGCAGTGTTTTCGATCACGAGCTTAACTTTGGAACCTTGGGTCGCTTTGATTGCCAAGTTCATCGACTCGGCAATTACATCAAGGCAGTGATACTCGGCCGCGTGAATCCGGGCATCGTAATCCTCAGCACGTTTGGGGACTTTGACAAGGTGGCTTCCGGGGTGGAAGTTGAGCAATTCCAGTCCAAGCTGTTCGCACCGCTGAAGCTCATCGACAAATGCTTCGCGAGATTTGAGAAGTTTCTCCTCTTCGGGGTGTCCAAGATTGATAAGATAGCTGTCGTGTGGCAGGACATGACGGGGAGCGATGCCGCTTTCGGCCAGATTGGCTTTGAACGCGGCGATGGCCTCTTCTGTGAGGGGTTTGGCTTTCCATTGTTTCTGATTTTTGGTAAAGAGTGCGAAAGCCCTGGCTCCGATCTTTATGGCGTTAAGTGGGGCATTGTCCACTCCACCACTTGCACTGACGTGTGCTCCGACAAATTTGGTCATGTTGTCCCTTGGTGAAAAATAATTTTTCATTGTATCTCGTTTTCTCTGAAAAATGCCCATAGGGGTTTTTGAAAAACTTTTTTATATTTTATGTTTTTATAAGCATTCGATCTGTATACTTTCGCTCACCAAAAGCAAAATACGTGGCCCCTTCGTCTAGTGGTTAGGATCCCAGGTTTTCATCCTGGTTACAGGAGTTCGAGTCTCCTAGGGGTCACCACTTATTTTTCTTCCCTTCATTTTTTGATGTTAGGTCAGACTTTTGGTATCTTATTTCTGTTTGGGGCATTAGCTCAGCTGGGAGAGCGCTTCGCTGGCAGCGAAGAGGTCATCGGTTCGATCCCGTTATGCTCCACCATTTTCCTTCCTTTATATCTCCACTTCATTCCAGAAAACTTTTAATCTGACCTTATAATATGACACTTGCAAAGTTGATATCGTTCCCGACGTCCCCTCTGGGAGCATATGTACACAACTTATTTGACGCCCATTCAAATCATACCCTTCACTCCACCAACCTACTTCCACACTCCCGTCGAGACAAACCGGGGATCGCTCACCCATTTGCGAAATGTTTGGGTCACTTCCGGGGAGGAGTCGAGGCGGAGGCGGCTCCAGCTCTCATCTTCGTTCTGCCAGTCTTCGTGCCAGGGGTTGATGGCGGAGAAGTTTATCCAGGGATTGTTGAGGATCGTGGCAAACGCATCGTCAAGCCAGGCGGATTTGTTGCCGTCGGGATGGTGATCGGTGACGCCGAACTCCAGCACGGCGATGGGTTTGCTGGTACTGATCGCGCGAATTTGACTCTGGTACGCCCGCAGCTGGGTGGAAAATCCCAACCCTTCCCACTCTTCACTCAGTGTCTGAGCCCCATAGCAACTGAAACCGATCCAGTCGATATAGTCATCCCCTGGATAGTAATGCTCCGGATGGTTCCACGCCTCATCGGGCGCCGAGGCGAGGTTGACATGAAACACCCATGTGACGTGATGGAGACCGGCCGCACGGAAGAGATCAATGATGTGTCGGTAGGCATCGCGGTAACGCTCGGGGCCGTCAGGCGTATGCTTGTCCCCGTAGCCGTCCGTTGTTTTGCCGCCGTTGAACACCCCACTCCAGGGGAACCAGTCCCCGTTCATCTCCACCGCAAAGTCGATCAACAGCGGGATCCCGTCCGCCCGGGCATCCTCAGCCCAGCGTGTCAAGTTGGCATCGTACTCCCCGTCGATGATCCGCTGAAGGGTAAAGCGTGGCTCAGGGTGCCCTTGAATCTCGTCGCTGCGGGGCATGAGCCGGACATAGGGGATCGCTCCGGCATCGTGGATGGCATGGATGGCGGCTTTGGGGTACGTGATACCGTTGTACCAATTGTTGGAAAACATAGCCCAGGTAAGGGACTTGCCCGCCAGGGTCTCGAAATCTTTGATGCGTTGAACCGAGACATGATCCTCACTCCCGCCAAAATCAGGAAAGGCTGAAAAATAGATTGATGTCCCCGAAGGCGGTTGTAAAGTCGTCCGATCAGATGAAGCACTGCACGAAAGAAAAAAAGCGGAAGAAAAGAGGAAGAGAAGTATCGTACGCATCATGATGGCTCCCTTGGATAAAAAATCATATTCTACCCAAGAGCCACCAAAAAATCAACTTGTCAGTATCACGAACATTACTGATAGGCCATCTCAAATCCCAAAAATGCCTGAAGATAGGCACGGGCGGCTTTGACCTGTTCGCGTTGTTCCGGAGCATAGTTCCAGAGTTTGGTCTTGCGCAGACGGTTTTCCAACCGAAGACGGAACCGATCGAGTTGATCAACCTGTAGATAGAGGTTTTGCTCAGATTCGGACAAATCCAGCATCTGGATTGCCTCTTCGTAACTTCCGATCATGCCGGATGCCTTATTTCGCTCGGCAAAAACAGGATCGATGAACGGGAAGGTCGTAGAAGGTGTTTCAAGTTTCATGGTATCTCCTTTTGAAAAGATACCGACAGTTTAGAGGAAGAGAGTTACTTTATGATTACCGCCCCAGAGGATTGTCCGAGCGTTTCTTGGCTTTGCGCTTTTCGTACGCTTTGTTTGATGGCGTGTTCGGATCGGAGAACAAGAACTCTCCGTACAGCACACAGCCGTTTTGTCCCGGGGAGCACTCCCGCTCGAGCAGACGGCACCACTCTTTGATTTCACCGTTTTTTGTCAAGTGTTGACATCCCCATCCGGTACTCATCCTTTCCCTCCTGCGTTGTAAAAATATTTCTGGGCTTCTGCCTTGGTGGCAAACGGACGAATCGTATACGTTTGCCCCTCATAGGCCACATCGTAGGATTCTTCGGCTTTACTCTTCCCATACGTCAACGCTATGGTCAGTGCCAGCTTGATCTCGTCGGGTGTGGCGCTCTTTTGCAGCAGTGAAAAAGGACCGGGTACGGGCAGCTGAATCGGTCGGTAGTCCGGGTTGTCAACCGCCTGTAAAGCTTCGTTGTCTTCCTGATGGCGGCCGACGACGAGCTTGGAACCCTTGGGCAGGCGGAAATGGCGGCCGAATTTGAGCAGGTCAATGTCAGCAACTTCCAATTCCTCATGCCCCACAAACTCCCGCAACTTGGCGCTGAAAGCCGGGTCGGTCAGCAGACACCCCCCGCCGGGGCTCTCATAATCGTCCCAGCCAAACTCCGCCGCGAGTGCAAGCTGTCGATCCCGGGCACGACCGGAGATGTCCAGCAGTTTGTCGCGATCGACCCACCCCTCGATCTCCGGGGTCGTCGGCTCGAGAAGTTTGGCACACAGTGGCCGGAGAATCAGCTTGTCCTCTTTATCGCCGGCGAGTTTGCTCACTTGCCGGAGGGCATCGGCTCGCTGGCTCATGGGGCGCTGACCGACCACTTCGCCGGTGACGAGAAACGATGCCCCCACCTCTTCCATCATCTTGCGGGCGATTTTGAACATATAGCCATGACAGTCGATGCAGGGGTTGAAGTTTTTGCCATACCCATACACCGGATCAAACAAAATATCCTGGATGTACTCCTCCCGAACATCGGCCATGAGAAACTCCGCCCCGGCCATTTCGGCACGCTTGGCGAGTGCCTCGGTGATGTCGTGGGTGCTCCCGAATCCGGTTTTGATGTAGAGGGCAGTCACGTCGATGCCCTGCATCGTCATGAGTTTGATGGCCAGCATGCTGTCCAGGCCGCCGCTAAAGAGTGAAATCGCTCGCATAAGGTATGAGTTCTCCTCGTTTGAGTTTGGGGATGATGTCCCGTTGGATTTTGTTGCGAATGTAGCTTTTTTGGGCGAAGGGGATACTGGGATCGCGCATCACCTGCTGAAAACGCCGACGGTAATACATCTCCAACTGCTTCAGAAGTGCCTGTCGGAGCTCCTCTTCACTTAAAAGTGGGATCCGATCGTTCATGCTAAGGTGCAGCACAGCCGGGTGTTCCATCTCTCCGCGCATCAGCGCCTCCATCGCTTCCCGGTAGGCTCCGACCATGTCGATCCCGATCACATCCATCACCTCATCGATCAGGCGGGGCTCTTCGATGAGGGTACGCAGAATACTCTGCCACTCCGGATCCTCCTGTCGCTGCTGCGTCTCCTCGAAACGTTGGCGTACCGTGCTGTTGTCCCGGTTGCCGCCAAACAATCCCGGAGAGACCCCTAGCTGCGTCGCGGCCAGCGGGACAAACGTCTCCTGCATTAGCGGTGAGAGGGAGGCGAGGAAACTTTTCATCCCCCCGAAGGCTGCTTCCTTCTGCGTCGGGTTGGCCAGATCGTACATCCCGGCGATCTGCTCCAGGACAAAAGGGATGAGCGGTTTGGCGCCCCGCAGGAGTCCATCGACTTTCTCCACCTGCCCGGCGGCGATCATATCAGCCGGATCCTGCCCATCCGGGAAGAGCACCACCCCCCCGTCGAAACTGTGCGCCGAGAGGAGTCGGGCGGCCTTGAGCGCAGCAGCCACCCCGGCTTTGTCACCGTCGTAGGCGAGGATCACCCGGGGCTCTCCTTTGTGCAGCAGCGGCAGGTGCTCGGCAGTGAGTGCCGTCCCCAGTGTCGCAACGGCCGTCGTGAAACCTGCCTGATGGAACATGATCACATCGAGGTACCCTTCGCAGACGATGAGCTCTTTTTTCTTGTAGATGTCCTCTTTGGCGCGTTGGTAGCCATACAGTAGACGCGACTTGTTGAATAGTTTGGTCTGGGGAGAGTTGATGTATTTGGCCGGATGGTTCGTTGTCGTCCGCCCCCCAAACCCCACGATCGACCCGCCGGGAGCATAGATGGGGAATGTGATCCGCTGGTGAAGCCGGGCGTAGTAGTCCCCCCGCTCCCCCCGGGCGATGATACCGGCCTCTTCGACCTTGGGCATCGGGAGTGCCTGTGAGCGAAGGAAGCCCATCACCGCCCCGGCTTCAGGAACGTACCCGACGCCAAATGCTTCAAGCGATGACTGAGAGATCCCACGATCTTTGAGGTATTGCTGGGCATCGCTGTTGTGATCGAGATTGGATCGGTACCACTTTTGGACGATCTCGAGTACTCGTTTGGCATCGCTGTAGTCGCTGCTCCCTTTTGTGTATTGTAGGGAGAAGTTGTACATGGATGCCAGTTTCTCGATCGCCTCAGGATAGGTGAGCTTCTCGATCTCCATCACAAACTTGATCGCATCCCCGCCAACACCGCACCCAAAACAGTGGTAAAACTGCTTGGTTGGACTCACCACGAAACTTGGGGTTTTTTCACCGTGGAATGGGCAGTTGGCTTTGAAACTCGCCCCGGCTTTTTTGAGCTCGACGTAGTTGCCGATCACGTCAACAATGTCAATGGTATTTTTGAGCGCGTCAATGGAGCTGTTGTCTATCATGGAAGCGATTATAGCGAAATTCGGTATAATCGCCCCAAAAATATCATCACACCAACAAGGATCCACTGTGGCCAAAAAGCAGATCACTCTCTACTCTGACGGCTCAAGCCTGGGCAACCCCGGCCCCGGCGGCTACGGCGGTATCCTCGACTACCGGGGCAAACGGCGCGAATTCTCCGGCGGTGAACCCCACACCACCAACAACCGCATGGAGCTGCGCGGCGTCATCGAAGGGCTCAAACTCCTCAAAGAACCCTGCGACGTCACCGTCGTCAGTGACAGCAGCTATGTGGTTAAAGCGATCAACGAATGGCTCCCGGCGTGGATCAAACGCGATTTCAAAAAAGTCAAAAACCCCGATCTGTGGCGCGAATACCTCGAAGCCGCCGCCCCCCATACCATCCATGCCCAATGGGTACGCGGCCACGACGGGCACGCCGAGAATGAGCGGTGTGATGATCTGGCAAGGGGGGAGGCGGAGCGGTTTCGGTGAAATATCAGACGTAACGTGCTACTATATTCTCCATAGTTATCAAATTTTGAGCAACAGGACACAAGGAAAGTGATGGTTGGATTGACCGAGCAGGAAAAGCAGGAGATTATCCGGTATCTCGAGGCGGACAAGCCGCTGCCGGAGAAGTATCGGTTTTGCTCTTTGAGGACAAGCGGGAGGTGGAGCTGGTTTGGAACGGCAAGACCGGCGAGGTCTGCAATGTCGTGCTGCCGTTTCAAACCATCGAAAACGTGGATGAACCACGGGCGGAGAAGCCGGGGGATGCGTCCCGGCAGATGAGCCTGTTTGATGAGCGGGGGCGGCAGCTGGCAGGCTGGGGCGACAACAAGCTGATCCTTTCCAGCCTCAAAAACGGCCCCCTGCGTGAAGAGATCGAGGCCCAGGGCGGGCTCAAGCTGATCTACATCGACCCGCCTTTTGACGTGGGGGCGGATTTTTCCATGGACATCGAGATCGGTGGCGATACCTTCACCAAGAAGCCCAATATCCTGGAGGAGATCGCCTACCGCGACACCTGGGGCAAGGGCGCCGACAGCTTCATCGCCATGATCTACGAGCGGCTGGTGCTGATGCGCGATCTGCTGGCCGAGGATGGCAGCATTTATGTGCATTGTGATTGGCGGGTAAGTGGGTATCTTCGTTTGGTTTTAGATGAAGTTTTTGGAAAAAGTAATTACTGCAATGAAATAATTTGGCACTACAGTGGGTGGAATAAAAAGCTTAGTCGATCATTTGAGAAACGGAACGACTCAATTTTTCTATACTCAAAAACGTTGTCACCAACTTTTAATTCTTATTTTAAACCTTGGGAATCAAAAGAAGCTTATGTTAAAGCGCGAAAACAAAAAGTCAGAACAGATGATAACGGAAGAGAATATGTATTGTCAGATGCAGGTGGCGGCAAGCGAATCAAGCGTTATCTTGACAAGGTTATGGATGAGGGTGTAGTCGTTGATAATGTTTGGAATTTAGATAAACTCAATAACTCTGCTACGGAAGGCATAGGCTACCCCACCCAAAAACCCGAAGCCCTTCTTGAGCGCATCATCAAAGCCTCCTCCAACGAAGGCGACCTAATCGCCGATTTTTTCTGTGGTTCGGGTACCACCGCCGCAGTGGCCGAAAAGCTGGGGCGTAAGTGGATCGCCACCGATCTCGGGAAATTTGCCATCCACACCACCCGCAAGCGGATGATCGGAGTGCAGCGCCAGCTCAAAAAGGAGGGCAAAAACTACCGTGCTTTCGAGATCCTCAACCTCGGCAAATACGAGCGTCAGCACTTCATCGGCGTCAACCCCAACCTGCGCGAAGAGGAGAAACAAAAACAGCTTGCGGCAAAAGAGGCGGCTTTTGTCGACCTGATCCTGCGTGCCTACAGGGCGGAGCGGGTAGAAAACTTCGCAAGTTTTTCCGGCAAACGCGCCGGGTGGATGGTGGCCATCGGGCCGGTGAACCTGCCGATTACGCGGCTTTTTGTCGAAGAGATCATCCTGGAGTGCCGCAAACGCCACATCACCCGGGCAGACATCCTCGGCTTTGAGTTTGAGATGGGGCTGTTCCCTAACGTGCTGGACGAAGCACGCGCCAAGGGGATCGACATCACCCCCAAATACATCCCCGCCGACGTGTTCGACAAGCGAGCCGTGGAGAAAAACCAGGTGGTCTTCCATGATGTTGCCTATATCGAGGTCACACCGCATATCACACCGGAAGAAAAAGGGGAAAGTGCCACCATCGCAGTCGAGCTGACCGATTTTTCGGTATTTTACTCTCAGGATTCGGTTGCCCATGCCGAGGAGACGCTCAAAAAAAAGGGCAGCAAAATCGTCGTAGAAAAGGGTGAGATCATCAAGATCAGCCGCGACAAAGACGGCATCATCACCCGCGAGCAGCTCACCCGACACTGGACTGACTGGATCGACTACTGGAGCGTGGATTTTGACTTCGAGAGCATGCGCGAGATCATCCGTGTGCGCAACCCCTATACCGGAGAGACCGAGGAGCAGTGGACGGGTGATTATGTTTTTGAAAACGAATGGCAGAGTTTCCGCACCAAAAAAGACCGCACACTGGAGTTGGTCAGCACCCCCCTCGAATGCACACCCGGCAGGCGCAAAATCGCCGTCAAGGTGGTGGACATCTTCGGCAACGACACCATGACCATCGTGGAGGTGTCGGTATGAGCCGGAAGGTTCAAATACAAATGAAGCTTGAAGCGGCGTGTGGTGGTGGCGATTGCGCTACCATCTCGAAGGAGGGGCTTGATGGGCAAAAATAGTCAAGTGGTTGTTTTGGATGAAACCGTCCGTATCCAAACAGCTGAGCACGGTGAGTATCTTTCGCTGACGGATATCGCCAAGTTTAAAAACCCGGATGCACCGGCGGATATCATCAAAAACTGGTTGCGCAGCCGTAGCACCATAGAACTGCTGGGATTATGGGAAAAACTGAACAATCCCGATTTTAAACTGGTCGAATTCGACCAGTTTAGATTTGCAGCCGGTGAAAACGCCTTCGTGCTTTCCCCGAAGAAATGGATCGAGTCCACGCAGGCCATCGGGCTGATTTCCAAATCAGGGAGATATGGGGGAACCTATGCCCACAAAGACATCGCCTTTGAATTTGCCACATGGATTTCCATTGAATTCAAATTTTATCTCATCAAAGAGTTTCAACGCCTCAAAGAGATCGAACAAAAAAGTTTGGGCTGGGACATCCGCCGCAATCTGGCACGGATCAACTATCGTATCCACACCGATGCCATCAAAGGCAATCTGATTCCGCCGGAGTTGAGTGCCCGGGAGGCGAGCAGAGTATATGCCAGCGAAGCGGACGTGCTCAACATGGCACTGTTTGGACAGACTGCCGGGCAATGGCGGGACATAAACCCCGACAAGAAGGGAAACATCCGTGACTATGCCAACGGCGCACAACTGGTATGCCTGGCCAACATGGAGAGCCTCAATGCCGTCATGATCCACGAAAACATTCCGCAACCGGAGCGGCTGATACGATTGAACCGTGTGGCCAGAGAGCAGATGCGTATTTTGCTGTCTGACCCTGAAACCAGGCATATTGAAAGGGGCAGATAATGGCATTGCATCCTGATTTTCCCAACTCCCCGCACGCCATACTCGATCCGGATATCCGCTGGTTTCCGGCAGATGAAGCACTGCGCGAAACTGGGATGGAAAAGCTGATGCCACCGCTGGTGGCACAATTACGCAAAAAAGTAAAAACGTTTCGTGACAGCGGCTACGTGGGGGCATCCGATACCAGTAAAAGCCTGCTCAACTGGTGGTTCAAGGAGCCGCACCTGCTCTCGAATACCAACGGGTCGATGGTCGAGCTTCAGTATTATTTTTCCCAGCGTGAGGCATTGGAGACGGTCATTTATCTGTATGACGTGGAGCCCTAAAAAATCCATACCCAATCACAGAATAACCACAATTGCCCTATAATTAGGTACCTAAGAGGAAGAAGCCCACCCCAAATTCTTTCACCCATTTGGTGCAACTTCTTCCATAAAAAACGAACAGGTTGATTATAATGCAAACCCTA
>WFSU01000019.1 GCA_015485845.1 Nitratifractor sp.
CTACCCCCTCCGCCCACACCGGCAAGCGCTTCGCCATACAGACGAAAGCCATGATAAGGATCGGTCTGATACCCCAGGCCGAAGACCCCTTCGGCATAACCACCTGCTTTCCCCTGCCATGCCCAGAATGATTCACCCGTCAGATAAATATTGGGAGAGATAAAGCGATTGAGTGCAATGCCGATCAGGTCGATCCGGTTAACCTTTCCGTCGTTGAACATCCCTTTGGCAGGGAGGTAAGACTTGTTTATCACACGGAAACGCCAGGCAGTAAGGTTGGCATCACCGGAGACAAAACCGGGATCACCTAGACCAAAAAACCGCTCTTCATATCCCAGTGTCGCTCCATAGCTCGTCGCCGAAAAGCTGCCGGCAACGGCACCAACCTTCCCGGCTCGGACACTCAAGTGCAGTCGATCCAGCACGCGTACGTCTGCGACAGCGTCGACTCGGTACATCAGCCCGCCACCCGTATCGACCCTGCCGCCGCCTCCGGCGCCGATCGCCCCCTGCAAACCCAGTGAAAGATTATCCCCCAGACGATAGCGATATCCACCACCCCCAAAGAGCTCCATATACCCAGTCGAATCCCCCGCACCAGCACCGGCCGCCTGCAGTATCCCGTACCATGATCGAGAACCGATCACAAATTCGACTCCCGCCAGCGTGTAGGGTTTGGTCGGCACGGTACTGTGAGCATTGTGCGCCCCGGAGTTAGGAAGATAGTGTTCGATCAGCGCGTGTGTGGTCACCCCGAGAGATCCCGCTTTCACCTTGGAGGCTCCTTGATGGTCAAAAGCATGCCCTTCCCAGAAACGTCCTGAAAACGGAATCGAGACACCGGCGTGAAACTGCGTGCTGTCGATCCGGCCGTTGGGATACCACACACGACTCACACCCGCTTCGATTGACATTACACCCAAATCATACGCGATGCCAAGCGACGGTCGCAACATCAGTCCACCCCCCTGCGGTGCCGACCCGCCACCGCCGGCACCGACATACAGACCCGCTGTTGCCGCAAGCCGTTGGGTCAGGAATCGGTGCACTTTCCCCTCCATTCCAACGGTAATAAAGCCGCCTCTCTTCCCATAAACCGCACCGTTAAGTTCCGGGCCGATCGCAAGATAATTGTTCACATCAAACAACGCCCCAACCCGCAGCAATCCCATCGGTTCTTTACCCGGGAGAAACAGCCGTTCATAGCTACTCTCAATGTGGCCGGAATAGGGAGTATTTTCCGCTACAAGGGAAGAATACAATCCAACAATTAAAAAGAAAAAATTTATCACTATTTTCATTGATTACCTTCATGTAATGTATCGATCAGGGGCTGGGACTTCAGTCTCATCAAACGCGACTGAAGTCGCGTCCCCAAAAAAGCAACCCGATGGGAGCGTGTAAGACTCTCGTCCCATTGCGGGGTTGAAACCCCGACCCCTCTTCGATAAAAGCTTTTCGCAGAAAAGCATGCCAAAACTCCTCACTCCTCACTCCCCACTCCTGATTTGTCCTGCCAACGGATGCGCCCCCATATACTCTTCCATCTTTTTCACGCTCCCCAGTTTGGTATAGACCTGCGTTGTTGCCATCGAGGCGTGACCGAGAAGTTCACTCACATCGGCAATACGAGCACCATGAGCGAGCAGGTGGGTGGCAAAGGAGTGGCGGAGCTGGTGAGGAGTGGCTTTGAAACCGTGGGCGCGAAAAAGCTTGCTCAGACGGTAGCGAAGCTGGGCAGCAGTCAGGGGGTTTTTGTCTTTTTCAAACAGATACTTTCGGGGGGCATGTGTCTGCCGATACTGGACAATCAAAGCCTGGAGATATGGGAGCAACGGAAGCTGGCGTACCTTGTTCCCTTTGCCGTGGATTTGGATCCACTCCCCATTGATCTGATCCAATCGTAACGAGGCAAGTTCACTGATTCGCAATCCTAGGCCGTAGAGCATCCCGATCAACAGACGTTCCTCGGGAGTAGCTGCTCCCATCACTTCAGCGATGGCATGTTCTTCAAGCGGTTTGGGAAGGGTTTGAGGAGTTTTGATCGTCTCGATGCCGAGTGCCTGCACGGAGATACCGGTATGGTCGTTGAGGTATCGGACAAACGAACGCACCGCCGTGAGTTTCGCATGGATACTGCGTTTGGAAAGAGAGTGAATCGCCAGACGCCAGGGCATGATATCCAGTATCCATCGTCCCTCCTCTTCGTACCAGGCACACTGATTCTCCATCTGATGCAACGCCGTCGCATACGTCGTCGCCGTTGCTGTGCTGTACCCGCGTACATGGGTCACATACGTCAGGAACGACCCGATCAAGTCATGGAGATCGGGTGCCATTTCACATCACCCTGCCATCCAATGCAGCACGGGAAGTACGGGTGATCTCCACATCCCGTATCTGCCCGAGCAACTCTTCGCTCCCCTCGACAAACACCAATTTACCATCATCGGCACGTCCCGCTATCCGACCTCCCGATTTGAGTTCATCGAAATAGACCCGATGCACCCGCCCCATCTGCGCTTCCATCACTTCATCCAGGATCTCATTGTGCCGGGATTGTAATCGACGCAGGCGCTCCCCTGCTACGGCATCCTCGACTTGCATAGTAAACTCTGCCGCTTCCGTCAAGGGTCTCGGAGAGTATTTGAACGAAAACATTTGATCGAAACGCACCGCCTCGAGTACCTCCATGGTCGCCTCGAAATCTTCTTCACTCTCTCCGGGAAACCCGACGATCACATCGGTCGAGATGGTCGCTTCGGGAGCCAGTTGCCGTATTTTAGCACAGCGTTCGATAAAATTCTTCTGCGTGTACCCACGCTTCATGGCCCGCAGGATACGGGTCGATCCACTCTGGAGGGGGACATGGATCTGTTTGCAAATCTTCGGGTTCGTCGCAAATTCATGCAGGAAAGCATCGTCCATGTGGAGCGGATGGGGTGACTGAAATCGGATACGCTCGAGCCCGTCGATCCGGCTGATGACCTGCAACAGCTCCGTAAAATCATGGGGTTCATCATCCCCGGCTCCGGCACCGAAACGTCGGCCATACCCGTTGACATTCTGCCCGAGCAACATCACTTCTCTGGCCCCATTCCGGACAGCCCTGGTGATCTCTCGGACGATCAGTGCATGGGGGATCGATATCTCTTCACCGCGTGTATGGGGGACAATGCAATACGTACAGCTTTTGTCGCATCCGATGGTGATGTTGACCATGGCCTTCAGCGGGGTATTGCGGTATTCGCCAAACGCATAGGTGCTCTCATCATAGTCGATGTCCACTTCCACGGCATGAGGACGATGGAGTACCTCATTGATCCGGGAAACGTTGCGGGCACCGAGGACGAAATCGACCGACGGAGCCCGACGGATCACTTCCTCCCCGAGATGGCTGGCGGTACAACCGCACACCCCGATCCTGGCACC
>WFSU01000020.1 GCA_015485845.1 Nitratifractor sp.
ACGGCAAACCTAAAAAGCTGGCATTGATTGCTGCTATGCGAAAGCTTCTTAGAATTGCGTTTGCTATGGTGAAAAACAAAGAGCCTTATATGGCTCTTGTCTGATAGGTTTTTGAGAGGATTAGTAAGGGGGTTTTAAGACGGAATCTACAGCCCGACCAAATGTGTAGCATATTTTGTGGGATTGAAACCTCAGCCCCTTGACGGTGGCGTACGCCACCCGGGCAGATACGGGATCTGCCCCCTACGGGCAAGGTTATCGTGAGCCGATCCATGAAAAATTTCTACCCTCTACCCTCTACCCTCTACCCTCTAATTTCCAAAATATTTCCTTGCTCATATCCGAAAACACAACCCGAAATCCTCGCTCAAAACAAGCATCTTGTTCCACAGGACTATTCAGTGTAAACGCTCCGCAAGTGATCCCGGCTTCGGCCAGCTCTGCGACGGGGATGCTGTCGATCAGAGGGGCGTCGACGTGGTAGCCGATGACACCGAGGTCTTTGAGGTAGGTCAGGAGATGTGGGGGATGGGTGTGCTCGACATTGGCGGCGAGACTGAGGGTGGTGTCCAGCTCGCGGAGTCGGGCGAGGTAGCGGTGGTTGAAGGAAGAGATGAGGAAGGGAACATTGCCCTCACGATAAGGCGCCAGCTCTTTCAGCAGATCGATCAATAGAGTGTCTGTATCGGCGCAGGGGGAATCTTTGATTTCAATATTCACGGGCATGTTGTACCGGGCACAGAGGGAAAGGACTTCGGCAAGTGTCGGGATCGGCTCCGGGGTAATGTTGGCAGGATCAACGAGCCCGGCAGCGATCGTCCCGAACGGATCAGCCGTGACAAACCAACCAGCAGCATCGATTTTGGAGAGAAAATGGGCATCAAAATCCTGTATACGACAGGGTCGAGGGAGTGGTGTGCGCCGGTCGATGTCTGTCGTACGTTCCATTGTCTCATCGTGCAGCACCATCAGTGTCCCATCGACCGCCGGTTGAATGTCCAGCTCGATGAAATCAAAATGCCCCACTGCCGCTGCAAAAGCGGAAAGGGTATTCTCCGGATGGAGCGCTCGGAAGCCACGGTGCGCACCCCGAAGGGGCTCTTTTTTAATTGTTTGATAGAAATGCATGTTACAAGATTAGAGGATTTTTCTTTAATTGTCTCTTAGTTGCAGGATTATTGTAAATTTAAAAGATATTTTAGTTAGTTCCTATTATACTTAGGGGTGGTTGTTTCCGCTTTGTTACCAAAAGCTTGTACCATTTCATGGTCAACCCAAGAGGAACCTCTGATGACGGTGTTGTCGGAGGGAACCCAATACTTCAAAAGGACGAACGATGAGAAAGATGATGCTTGTCGGTGTATCGGCACTGACACTTACAACTGGAGTGCTTTCGGCACAGGACACTCTGCGGATTATCACGTGGAAGGGCTATACCCCCAAAGCACTGGTGAAGAAATTTGAGGCGGAGACAGGGATCAAACTCAAGATCACTTACTCCAACAACGAAGAGATGATCGCCAAACTCCGTGCAACGCGTGGAGGCGGGTTTGACCTTGCTCAGCCCAGCCAGGATCGCATCAGCTTCGTACAGAAGAAATTCCCGATCTATCTGCCCATGGACTACTCCAAGATCAACACCAAGCAGATCATCCCCTCGATGCTCGCAGCGGTCAAGAAAAACTCCGGCGTCGATGGCAAAGGCTATGCGGTACCGTTCTGCTACGGAACAACCGGACTGATCATCAACAAAAAAGCGGCTCCTGAGGCAGGTGACTGGTCGGATCTGTGGAATCCCAAGTATGCCGGTAAGATCTCCTACCGTCTCAAGCGACCTCTCCTGATCGGAGCGGCGTTTGGCATGGGCAAAGATCCTTTCGCACTTTACGGGGATAAAAAAGCCTACGCAGCCCTCATCGAAGAGGTGACACAGAAGCTCATCGCAACCAAGAAAATGGTCAAGAACTACTGGACCAGTGCCGACACCCAGAAAGCCAACATGACCAGCGGCGATGTCGTCGTCGAGTCCGGCTGGGACGGTATCGGATGGCAGCTGCATAAGAGCAATCCTGACATCGACTTTGTCGCACCCAAGAGTGGAGCACTCGGTTGGATCGATACCTATGCAATCCCGGCCAAGTCCAAGAACATCGAGGGCGCATATAAGTTCATCAACTTTATGCTCAAGCCAGAAAACGCGGCTTTCTTCACCAACAAAGAGGGGTACGGTACGGCCTCAAATGGTGCTGAGAAATTCCTCAAGGCGGAAATCAAAGACAACTTTGCCCGCTCCTTTACCAAAGCGGACATCGACAACATCAAATGGCACCCGCCCGTTCCGGCTGGGTTTGAGTCCATCGAATCCAAAGCACTCGAGCGCATCAAAGCTGCCAAGTAACATTAACTCGCTTACACCGGAAGAGTTTCCGGTGTAAGGGGTGTAGGTGAGGGCTCTTGGGAGCTCTGATTTATACTCAAAAAAAAGGGGCTGACAATGGGTACGATATTGGAAATGAAAGATCTCTCGAAACACTTCGGGGATTTTGTCGCGGTGGATCGGGTAAACCTCACGGTCGAAGAGGGGGAGTTTGTCTCAGTACTCGGCCCATCGGGGTGCGGCAAGACAACATTGCTGCGTATCATTGCGGGCTTTCTTGAGGAGAGTGTCGGGGATGTCACTATCCAGGGGGAGTCCATGAAAGGGATTTCTCCGGAGAATCGTCCGGTCAATATCGTTTTCCAATCCCTGGCACTGTTCCCCATGATGGATGTGTACGAAAACGTCGCCTTTGGGCTCAAGCGCAAAAAATTGGACAAAGCCGAGATCAAAGAACTCGTTCTTGATATGTTGCAACGCGTGGGACTTCAAGGGTATGAAAAAAAGAAGATCAGTGAACTCTCCGGAGGGCAGAAGCAGCGGGTCGCCATCGCCAGAAGTCTGGTGATGAAGCCGTCTATTCTGTTGCTTGATGAGCCCCTCAGCGCTCTCGACCGCAAGCTTCGAGAGCACATGAAAGTCGAGCTCAAGGAACTGCAAAAAGAGATCGGCACCACCTTCATCTACATCACCCACGACCAATCGGAAGCATTGGTGATGAGTGACCGGGTTGCAGTCATGAACAAAGGGTTCCTCGAACAGCTCGATACGCCGCATAACCTCTACAACCACCCCAAGACGGCGTTTGTCGCCGGGTTCGTCGGTGAAAACAACCGCTTCGCCCTTTCGGGAAAAGAGGGGGATACGATCACGACCGAGGCGGGATGGCAGCTGACCAAGCCCGGACTCGATTTTGAGCCGAATGTGATGTTCATCCGCCCGGAGGCATTTATCCTCGCTCCCGATGAGGCGATGGAAGGGATCGTCCGTTTTGATGCACGGATCAAGACCATCCTCTTCGATGGGGCCAATACCAAGATGTCGGTGGTGCTTGAGCAGGGGGATGACATTCTCATCTCCCTGCCCCAAAATGCGAAATTTGCCGGATTGAAGGAGGGAGATACCATCTCGATCGGTGTCGCCTATGACAACATCAAATGTTACAAGGGATAAGTCATGGAAGGGAATAAAAAAGCGTTTTACTTTCTACTCACCCCGGTATTGATCTGGTTGGTGCTGCTGATCATTATCCCCCATATTGACCTCTTCGTCAGCTCGTTCAAGGCGGAAAATGATGCGGGGACACTGGTCTGGTCTTTGGAAAACTATATTGAATTTTTCCGCGACTCGATCTACTGGCGTACGTTTCTCAACACTGCCATGTATGCGATTGGGGTAACCCTTTTGGCGTTTGTGGTGACGTTCCCGATCGCCTTTTATCTTACCAAAGTAGTCTCCAAAAAATACGCCAGTTTTCTGACGCTTCTCCTGCTCATCCCCCTGTGGATCGGTGAGCTGGTCACGATCTACGGCTGGGTGATTATCCTCGGCGATCACGGTGTCATCAACGAATCTCTCAAATGGCTGGGGATCATCGATACACCGATCAAACTGCTCTACACTGATCTGAGTATGACCATCGGTCTGCTCTACATGTCGATGCTCTTCATGATCATCCCGGTGATGACGACGCTGGAGAGTCTTGACGATTCGCTCATCGAAGCCGCCAGCGACCTCGGGGCGTCCAAGTGGACGATTATCCGCCGCATCGTCATTCCCCATTCGATGCCCGGCATCATCAATGGTGCGATCATCGTTTTTATGCTTGTCATCGGGGATTACGTCGCGCCCAACATCCTCGGGGGCAAGAGTTCCCTCTGGTTTACCGAACAGATTTATAACCAATTCCTCTCGACGTTTAACTGGAACGAGGGGGCGGCGTTTGGTTTTCTTCTGCTGATGCTCTCATCGGCCGTCATCTGGCTGGCGCTCAAACTCTCCGGCCAAAAACTTGATAAGGTAGGGCAATAATCATGATACGTTCACTTCCAAGCTCCCCTCTGTACAAAGGGGGGTATACCCTGTATGTAGCACTCTTTTTCCTCTTTCTGGTTTTGCCGCTGGTTGCCATCTCGGTGTTGGCATTCAACGATTCCAACTTCATCGCCCTTCCGTGGAAAGGCTTTTCACTGGACTGGTTCTTCGCCAACACGGATGATCGTCTGGGATTGTTCCACGATGAAGATCTCCTGATCAGTATCTGGGTGAGTATTTTGACGGCGACAGCGATGGCGATCCTCTCGACGATCGTCGGGACGATTGCCGCCCTGCTGTTCGAACAGGAAAAGTTCCGTTTCAAGGGCTTGCTCTACTTCTTCGCGATTGCACCACTGGTTATTCCCGGAGTGATTCTGGGGATTTCGATTCTCCTGAGCTCCACGTATGTGGGCAATCTCCTTGAGACAAAATACGGGATCGATGCAGCCGTATTCAGCCCCGGCTTCTGGCTGGTTGTTTTCGGTCAGTTCTCCTTCGGGGCGACGTATGCAATGCTGCTGGTGGGTGCCCGCCTCAAAAAGTTTGATCCTACTCTCGAGGAGGCGGCTCTGAGTCTCAAAGCCACCCGACTCGAGTCGATCCGCTACATCACGATCCCTTTCCTCAAACCGGCGATCATCGGGGCGTTTGCGGTGACATTCCTCATGAGCTTCTCCAACTTCAACACCACGATATTTCTCATCGGTTCGGATCAGACGTTGCCGGTAGAGCTCTTTTCTCGGATCAAATTCAGCTCGACACCGGTCTTGAATGCTGTCTCCTTCATGATCGTGTTGTTTATCACGATTGCTGCGGTTGCCAATCTGTTCCTCAGTCGAAATAAAAAATAGAGCCAATGAAATTTATCCATCTCTCGGACACCCACCTTTTGGGTGCCCCCTCCGAAAAACTCTACGGACTCAAACCGGCTAAACGGCTCAAAAAAGCGTTCAAAAATATCCAGGCACACCATGCCAACGCCGACTTCATCGCGATCACGGGTGATCTGAGCAATAATGCGGAGTCCCAAGCATATGCTCAATTGAAAAAGTACATCGACGGTCTCGACATCCCGGTCTTTCTCCTCGTCGGCAACCACGACCATCGCAAGCGACTCTGGAAATATTTCCCTGAGTTCCGGGACGGGGATTTCGTCCAGTATGTTCGGGAGTTTGACGATCGGGTATTTCTCTTCCTTGATACACTGGTCGAGGGGGAGGAATACGGCGAGCTGTGCGATACCCGCATGGCGTGGCTCGAAAAGCAACTGAAGCAGTATGCGGATCGCAAAGTTTACCTCTTGATGCACCATCACCCCATTCATTCGGGCTTGCAACGGATGGATACGGTGGGGAATTTTCGCAGTGCCAAAGCCTTCTGGAAGCTCCTTTCCCGGTACGACTCGGTGCAACATATCTTTTTTGGCCATGTTCACCGTCCCATGCAGGCGATCCACCGCTCCATCTCCCTCAGTTCCACCCGAAGCACCACCTTCCAGGTCGCCTACCGTCCCGATGAACAGACCGAACACCTCACCAATACCGTCCAACCTGCCTACAGTGTTGTCAATTTTGATGGTGAGAATACGGTTATCCATTTGTGTGAATATCTTGGGGAGTATGGGGTGTCGCGGGTGGAGGGGTAAGTGAATGGTGAATAGTGAAGAGTGAATAGTTTTGGTATGTGTTGCGGGGCAACACTTTTATCAGGGAAAGGGGCTGGGACTTCAGTCCCACAAACATCGCTTGCGATGTATCTTGCGGTATTTTCGGAATTGGAGTTGTGAATGTGTAATAGCATACTGTGTATGTATGTGTTGCTTATTGGGGACGCGACTTGAGTCGCGTTTGGTGGGACTAAAGTCCCAGCTCCTTGATGGTGGCGTGCGCCACTCCGGGCAGACACATGGGTCTTGCCCCTACGGGTAAGGCTGCTGTAAGCCACTCCATGTAAAATCTTCCCACTTCCCACTTCCCACTTCCCACTTCCCACTTCCCACTTCCCACTTCCCACTTCTATGCTATAATACCACCAAAAACGGATACACATGCCCAGACCTCCTCTCTTCAAAATGCCCTACGGCATCGATACCCCACCGATAATGCAGGTACTTCGATGGAAGCTCGGGGGACTGTTCCGCAAACGGCGGGAGCGTGTTCCGGAGGATGATCTTCGGCCGGGGGTGCGTGAGTTGCTGGAAGGGGATCTCGACCGGGAGGAGGATTTCATTGTCTGGTTGGGGCACGCGACGTTTCTCATTCAGCTGGGTGGGATACGCATACTGACCGATCCGGTGTTTGGTGCTATTCCGATGACACCACGTTTGATACCGTTTCCGATCGATCCGGGAGCTTTGAAGCCAGACGTGATCCTCATCAGCCATGGGCACTATGATCATCTCGATTTGAAGTCATTGGCATCGCTCGGGGCCGCAGATGGCTCCATCCCCATCCTCCTCCCCTCCGGTCTGGCACGCTATCTTAAACCGGGAGCCGATACGACTGAGCTGGGATGGTATGAGCATCGTGAAATCAAGGGAATGGTGATTGCGGCCTTACCTGCTTCTCATTGGCACCGCAGGGGTGTGCGAGACTTCAACCGGGCACTCTGGTGCAGTTTTTTGATCGAGCAGGGTGATGAGCGGATCTATTTTGCCGGGGATTCGGCGCTGGATGGTCATTTCGAGGAGATCCATGAGAGGATCGGGAGTCCCAGCCTGACGCTGATGCCCATCGGTGCCTATTTGCCGGAGTTTGTGATGCGTAGCAACCACATGAACCCTGAAGAAGCGCTCGAGGCGTCTCGACGATTGGGTGCTCCCCGGATGATCCCCTACCACTACGGTACATTCAAACTCTCCGACGAGCCCATCGGTGAACCGGAGGTGTGGATCAAGCGTTTGGCTTCTGCCGAAAGAGCTCTCCAAATCGATGTTCTCGATGTCGGCGAAATTACCTCCATCAACATACCAAATACCCCTGCAAAGGAACACCCATGAGCCTCCGTATCACCTTCCCGTGGAATGAACATACCTACATCCAGGCCGGTATGGTTGCCAATCGGTACAAGATGCGCTATTCCTGGAAACAGGTTATCGGTTACGCTTTTATCGGGGTAGCGATTTACGGTGCCTTGAAAGCCGTTGATCGGCAGGACTATACGCTCCTCTATCTCGGTACGATCTTCAGCCTCTACTGGTATTTTCTCCGTCCGATCCTTCACCGTCAACGGCTCAAGTCGTTTTTCAAAAAGGAGCCGGTCAAAAACGCGACGATGGAGTTTGTATTCAACCCCCATGGTGTACGGATCAACGGCAACATGATCCCATGGAGCCATTTTTCCCGTGTGATCGTTGCCTCCAGCGGTTTCCTCCTCGAGCGTCCGGAGGGCTACCCATATATCCCGGCTACTGCGTTTGAACGGGATGAAGATGTGGAGACTTTTTTGGCGCTGGTGGAGGAGCAGGGGATCGAAGTGAAGCGGGTATAGCTTGCAGGTGTTGACATATGATAAAAAGTATGATAATATTTATGAAGAGTAATAATATGCAAGGGAGTAATCATGCTTAGAAAAACGGTCTCTATAGATGAGCGTCTTTTTTTTGAATTGGAAAAAGAGGGTATCCTTGAGCATTTTAGAAGCTTTTCGGATTTGGTTTCTACCTCACTGCAAAACACTATAGAGTCCATGAAACAAGAAAAATACAGACGTCAAATAGCTCAAATGGCCAAAGATCCTATGGTGATAGCCGACATAGAAGCGGTGCAGGAGGATTTCAAATACGCGGACAGGGATGCCGATGCATTTTGATATCTACTGGGCCAATCTCAACCCGACAGTTGGACGTGAGCAGGCGGGACACCGACCGGTGCTCGTGGTATCCAATGACGTCGAAAACCAAATGGATATCGTGACCATTCTCCCGATCACTTCCCGAAAAAGGGGGAGAAAGGTCTATCCCAACGAAGTCTTGATGCATTTAAAAGACAAAGAGGCGATCGTACTGTGCCACCAGGTGCGTACGATTTCCAAAAAAAGACTTGATCGAAAGATGGGGGCATTGGATGAGGGATTGAGACATAAAGTGGTGGATGTGTTGTGCAGGCGGTTTGGGTAGAAGTGTGTATAATTGGGACACATCTTTTAAGGAGAATACAATGATAGCAACCGATTTTACTATGTACGGTCACCCGATCCCGCCTGAGGAGGCTACCGAGAAGCTTCAGAAAGCATATTCTGAGCTGGAGGAGATGTTGGGCTCGATCATGCCACACGTCCAGCTTCATGCAACCCATGCGCTTGAGGATATGAAGTGTTTTACCGACCCGATGAAGCTCTCACGCACCCATCCAGAGATTCCGCTGGTCTGGTTCGCCCTGATGCGGTTGTATGTCGCGGTCAAGGATGATTTTCCTTACTGCAAAGCGTTTAATACGAAGATGTTGCAGGGATTGGGGGTGGAGGATGCAGAGATTGAGCGGTATCTTGAGAGTATTGATGAAGCACCACTCGATGAGCGACTCACCCTTCTCCTGAAAAAAGCGATCAAAAGCATTTATGATTCGCACCATTTCAACCGGGAAGATTTCGAGGAACTTTATCGTGCCGGATTTTCCGACAAAACAATTTATGATGCGATTGTGTATTCTACAGGCTTTTCAGGGATTGCCCGACGGCTCAATACGTATCTGGTGAAAGGGGCGATGGGGTAGCTATACCCAATTATCCACCACCAATCCCTCAACCCTCTCAAACTCTTTGATATTATTCGTAACAAGTACCACATCCAAAGCAAGTGCATGGCCGGCTATCTGCATGTCCATGTTGCCTATGACTTGACCCTTTCTCTCCAAAAAAGCACGTATTTTTCCATACTCGACCGATGCCGCGAAGTCATAATCGACGATTTCAAAAGGCATCAAAAAACGCTCCAATGCTTTGAGATTCTTCTCGGTATGCTCACTCTTAAACGCTCCATACATTAGCTCTGAAACGGTAATAGATGAGATATACAGCTCACCAATCTCACATTCACTGAAACGCTCTTTGACACTCTGGGGTTTGTTTTTGATAATGTAGATACAAATGTTGGTATCGAGCATCATTTTTTTCAAAACAGATCCTCCCGCTCTTGTTTGGGCTCTGTTCGGCTTGGCATGAAGTCATCGGAAAAATCATCAAGACTCTCAAACATCGCGTCCCACACTGTCTTGTCCGATTTGGGAATCAGTACAACCATGCCGTTTATCTTTTTGATAAAAACTTCTCTCAGGTTCTCAAATCGAAACTCTTTGGGTAGTCTAACAGCTTGGCTTTGCCCGTTTTGAAATATTTTTGCAGTTGCCAACATCGCGGACTCCTTGAATATATATTCTAAAGTATATACTTTTTTTAAAAGGATGTCAAGACCCAAAAGTTACGGGATCAAACTCCCCATACTAACCAATGTACTCAACGGCACAATCCGATACCCCTTTGCCCGAATACCTTCCAATAACTTTCCCAGCGTTATGAGCGATTCACTCTGATCGTGCATCAGGATCACGCTTCCCGGAGTGAGGGTGGTGAGGATATTGTGGAGGTATTTTTGCCCTCGGTAGCGGTTCCAGTCCTGACTGTCGATTGACCATAGGATGGTGTCGAGATGGCGTTGAGTGAGTGCATGCAGGAGGGTGGGGCTTACCATACCGTAAGGTGGGCGGAAGTAGCGGGGATGTAGATTGTATTTATGAAAAAGTCTCAAGGCGTGGTCAAGCTCCCAGGCGACTTTACTCGGTGAGAGTTTGCGGAAGTCGTAATGGTGATAGCCATGGAGTCCTACTTCAAAGAGGGGATCATCATACCGGCGGGCTTTGGCAGCACTGAGTTGTGGTGCGAGGAGGAAAAAGGTCGCCGGGGTGTGGTGGGTGTGGAGAAATCTCAGGAGTTTCGCCGTTTTTCCAAGTGGGCCGTCATCAAAGGTAAGCGCGACGACTTTTTCGGTGGTGTTGGCTTTGAAAAAAATCTGCTCGGAGAGGGATTTGGGCATGCGGTGGAGGTGGCGATAGTAGCTGGGATAGAGGTTCCATTGGGGTGGAGTTGGATTGGCGAGGAGGGTGAGGGGGGGGAGAAGTAACATCATGATGAGAGGCATCAGGTTCGAGTTCTCCATTGACTTGGATTCGTTCTCGTATGCAATACGGCCAAGATAACAAGCTGGCTGTCTTGAATCAAATAGAACACGCCATAAGGGAAACGTCTGATCAGGATGCGGCGAATATTTTTGTGGACGATTGGATACGATAAAGGCGATTGTGAAATGTCCGAAAAAGCATTTTCAAGGGTCAGCAAAAAATCCTCACCAAGACCTTTTCTCTGTGTTTCATACCAAAGGTACGCAGATTGGATGTCGTTGTAAACTTGAGGATTAAATGTATATGGGAGCATTTATGCGTGCAGTCTTTGCTTGATTTCTTCCCAAGATATGACATCGCCAGGGTTTGCTTCAAATGAGGATAGGCGTTCATCTAAGATGGCTTTTTCTTCATCTGTAACGGCAATCTGCTCCTGCTCCTGCGCAATGGAATCCCAAATCTCTTCAACAAGCATGATTTTCTGTGAAATATTTAATGAGGCAATTTCATCGATAGACATTTGAGCTCCTTCTGCAGTTTGTTAGAGGTATTGTAGCATATTTTATGGGTTGTTTGAAAATTTGTTTTGATTTTATATGAGGTTAAAACCCCAGCCCTTTGACGGTGATGTATTCCACCCGGGCAGACCCATGTGTCTGCCCCTACATGTTTTACTCTTCTTGGTACACCAACTCCACCCGATCCCCCTCTTTGACGTCTTGATCAAACCACGGGAGGGTGACGTTGAGAAATGGGACGGCGTCGATGCGGGTGCGCATCACTTCGCGGCCATTCAAGAGAGTCAGGAGGGTGCCGCGTGTGGATCGTCGGAAGCGGAGGGTGGTCAGGCGGGGGTGGTCGGCATCGAGGTCGATGAGGCTGGGGGTGTGCCAGGCGATGGCGTCATCTGCCTCGATGGAGACGGTGCGCAGCGGTTTGGAAGTCTGGAGTGAAGCGTGAATCGCCCGGGCGGCATCACGTCCTTCGAAATAGCATTTAAACGCCGTCAAGGCTCCACGGAGGGCGTTGCCCGCGACGAAAATGTTGGGATTGGTTGTCTGGTAATTCTGGGTGACGTTACTCGAGTGGTTGCGGAGGTTGAAATCCGGCACATCGGTCTGGAGGATCGACCCTTCGGGAGTGAAGGCTCCACTGAAGATCACGCCGTCGCATTCGATGAAGGTTTCGGTGCCGTTCTTGCGGATGGTGACGCCGGAGATGTTTTTGCCTTCTCCTTCGATAACGATGTGCTCAACACCGGTGTGGACAGGGACTTTAAGGAGGGTCTCGGCGGCATTTTTGAGCGGCTTAAACATTTGAATCCTCTCGGCCTCTTCGATCATCGCAGCCACTTCGATCCCGGCGTGACGGCAGGTCATGAGGGCGGAGAAACTCACCGCTTCGCTTCCGATGACGACGGCTTTTTTGAAGGGGGCACGCTCGTGAAGGTAAACAAAACGCTGAAGTGCCCCGGTAGTGATGATATCGGGACTGCGAATGCCGGAGACGAGACGGGAGGAGCGGGGAGTCTCACGGGCACCTAGAGCGAGGAGAGTCCGTTGGGCTCGGTAATGCTTGAGACCCTCGGGGGTGCTGAAGGTAAGCACCTCTTCTTTTATCTTCAGCAGGCTGGAGCGTGGCGTGAGGGTGACACCGTGTCGGCGGGCGGTTTCGACCAGTTTGGCTGCATAGTCGGGCCCGCTCATCGGACGGTAGAATTCGGCGATCCCAAATCCGGTGTGCCCACAGTGGCGTGGCACCCCGCCTGCTTCGGCTTCTCGGTCGAAGACGACGACGTTTTTTTGACCCAGCTTGGAGAGTTCAATAGCGGCACTCAGACCCGAGGGGCCGGCGCCGACGATAGCGACATCAATTTCAGTGATGGGGTGTTCAGTCATAGGCTGCTCAGACATGGTCGCCTCCTTGTTCTTCTTCGATGATTTCCGCGACGGCTGCGGCACAGTTGAACCCCTGGCAACGCCCCATCCCGGCACGGGTGCGGCGCTTGAGCCCTCCCCAGGTACCGGCACCGGTCTCCCCGCGAAGGGCTTCGCGGATCTCCCGATCGGTAACGTGCTCACAGTGGCAGACGATCCGGTCGTAGCCCTCCTGTTCGTAGTCTCGGGGAGTAAAGACGCTGATGTTGGGGGTGGTGACTTTCGGAGGGGGTGGTGGCGTATCGGTATAGTGGGTATCGTGGAGTTCGTAGATGTGTTTGGCCAATCCGAGGGAAGAGGTCAAGCCGGTGGAGCGGATGCCGCCGACGGTGATCCAGTTGGCGGCGTCGTTGACCATCACCCGGTACTGAGGCTCGTCCGAAGCCGGACGCAATCCGGCAAACGTGGCGACGATACGGTGTTCTCGAAGAGCGGGGACGATCTGGTAGGCTTTGGCCTTGAGATCTTCGAGGGTTTCTTCGACGGTACGGCTGTCGGTACGGCTCTCCTGATCTTCGGCGGTGGGGCCGACGAGGATGTTGCCAAATGCCGTGGGGGTGACGACGACCCCTTTGGTGATCTTGGTCGGGACGGGGAGGATGATGGTACCCACGAGGTCAAAGGCGGTTTCGTCGAAGATAATGAACTGCCCTTTGCGAGGGATGATTTTGAAATCTTCGGAGCCTTTGATTTTGTCAACGATATCGCCGTAGAGTCCGGCGGCGTTGATGACCGTTTTGGCACGGAACATGCCTCGGGTGGTCTCAAGCTCCCAGTATTCTCCGGTGTGGTGACCGCCGGTTACTTCGTGGGACATGGCGGTTTTGCCTCCGGCAGCGATCCCTTGCTTGAGATAGGCCAGCGGTGCCCGCCACGGATCGATGAGCGATTCACCGTGGACGAGGAGGGCGCCGAGGGCTTCGGAAGAGAGGTTGGGCTCCCGGCGGTGGAGCTGATCGGCATCGAGGAGGTCAAGCTCTTCGACACCGTTGCCAAATCCCTTGGCCTGGATCGCTTCGAGTTTCTCGGCTTGTTCCTCGTTCCACGCAACCACGACAGCCGACGTATTGCGGAAGCTGAGATCGAGTTCATCCTTGAGCTGTATGTACTCTTCGTAGCCCCGCTTGACACAGGCGAGTTCGAGACTCTCCGGTGGCGCATCGAAACCGGTGTGGAGGATGGCGCTGTTGCCCTTGCTGGCGCCTTCGAGGATGTCGTTGCCCCGCTCAATGAGGAGGGTTTTGGCGCCGTTGAGGGCAAATTCTCGGAAGATACCTGTCCCGACTACGCCGCCGCCGATCACGGCGACGTCAAAGACCTCATCCGGGTCGAAGGAGATGGCTTTCGGGGAAAAAAGATGGTTAAGATCGATGGGTTTCACAATAATACTCCCGCTGGTTTTGGATAGGGCATATTTTACTCCTATTTGTGTTAGATGGAGGACAGTAAACGTTTGTTGGCTTCGTTTTCCATCGTTTTTCGGGTGGCGGCGCTCCATGAGAGCTCCTCGGCCATGATCTGAATGACGTCTGTGAGGAGATCCTGTGCCCTTTTGCGGTCGGTCAACCCCAACCCGCTGCGTCGCACGAGGAAGTCCAGTGGCTTGCGGACGTATTCATGGTGGATCGTATAGCGGATTTCGGCGCGGGTGACGGATGTCTCGGGCAGCAGGGGCTGAAGGTCGGCTTCTGTCTCGGCATACTCAGCGATCTGTTCGGCTCGGTCTCCATAATGGTTGTAAAGGTATTCGGCCAGCGGTGCAAACTGGGGGTGGACAGTGAGGCGTTCGAATACTGCTTCTCGAGGTTCCCGGCTGCCGACGACTTTGTGATGGAGGGTCGTGCAGGTTTGGGTGGGGGTGAGTGTGGGATGGGCTTCGAGGAGGAGATCGAGTGTTTTTTCCGCCATCGCCCGGTAGCTCGTCCACTTGCCCCCGGCCACGGTGAGGAGGCCGGAGGGGGAGAAACGATACTCGGACTCACGGACAAGGGTAGCGGTGGAGTGCTGCGATTCTGAAGTGATCAGGGGACGCAGCCCGGAAAAAGTAGTAAGCACGTCGTCTCGGGCGGCCTCCAGCGCAAAGTAGCGGTTGAGATGATCGAGGAGGAAATCAATCTCGTCATCGGTTACTTCGGGGTGCTTAGAGAGTGGAGCCGGATGGTCGGTGGTGCCCACGAGGCAGTGCCCCTGCCAGGGGAGGACAAACAGCAGCCGCCCATCGGAGGTTTTGGGGATCATGAGGCCGGTGGGAGCGGGAAGGAAGCGGCCGGGGAGGACGATGTGGATGCCGCTGCTTGTCTCGACCAGCGGGGGACATGCCTGGTCGTCCATCCGACGGATTGTATCGGTGAAGGGGCCGGTGGCGTTGATGACGGCAACGGCGTGGTGCTGGTACACGGTATCGGTGAGTGTATCGTGGACTTCGACTCCGGTGAGCTTACCGGTAGCGTCTTTGAGGAGCCGGGTGACGGCATGGTGGTTGTGGACGTGGGCTCCGACCTCTTCGGCACTCTGGAGGAGGGCGATCACCATCCGGGCGTCGTTGAACGCACCGTCGAAGTAGCTCACGGCTCCCTTGAGACCGTCGGGATTGATTGCCCGGTTGCGTTTCAATGCCGTGGAAGCCCGCAGCAAGCGGCTGCGCCCCAGCGAAGCGCGACCGCTGATCTGGTCGTAGAGGAACAGCCCGGCATAGACGTAGGGAAGTTCGTACCAATGGTAAAGTGGAGTGATCAGCTCGATCGGGTGAGCCAGATGCGGGGCATTGCGGAGGAAACTCCGCCGTTCGCGCAGCCCTTCGCGCACCAATTTCCATTGTTCGATATCGAGGTGCTTGATGGCGGCTTCGAGGTAACGTACCCCGCCATGGACAAGCTTGGTACTACGACTGCTCGTCCCCTCGCCGAAATCGTTTTGCTCAAAAAGGGTGACCGAGAGACCACGCAGCGCCGCATCGAGCGCGATCCCTGCCCCGGTCGCGCCGCCACCGATGACGATAATATCTGAAGTGTTCATAAATGATCCGTTTTTTGGTTCGTATGAGGAAATGATAGCACTTTTTGGATACAGGCACATTATTAGCCGTAAAATCACCGGCGCACGAGACAAAATTTTGCCTTTTATCCGGTATATCGCTTTACAATAGTGAATATGTCATTGAAGTCAAATGAGGCTTGCACATGCTTCTTTAAGACGGAGTAATGTATACTGGTGGTGTATGTGAAACATCAGATAAAGGAGACGTGATGCAGAGAACCCAAATCTATTTTGAGCAGCATACATTGGGAGAGTTAAAAAAGATAGCATTGTCACTTAATATCTCTGTCTCTGAGTTTATAAGATCCGTAATAAGAAAAGAGATTGTCAAACAGAAAAAAAATGACATACAAACGTTTATAGATAACATGAAGCCTATCGAGAGTTTTGCGGATGTAGATGCGACAGAGTATGTACAAAACCTTCGAGCAAAAAGTAGAATACTGCATGACTAAAGTACTTTTAGACAGCGATGTAGTCATCAACATACTCAAGAAAAAAGAAGAAACGCTAAAAAAGTTACAAGCCTTGAAAGAGTGTGCATTTTACATCTCGCCCATTGTCATAGCAGAAGTCTATGCCGGGGCAAGACCCGGAGAGATAGAGCAGATAGAAGCACTCTTTTCTTTTTTTACCGTTGTAGATGTCTGTGCAGACACAGGGCGTATAAGCGGCAAGTATGCAAATAGATACAAAAAGGCATATAATGGCATCTCGTTGGAAGATTACATCATAGCTGCCACAGCAAAGCACCACAATCTTTCACTTTGGACATACAATAAAAAGCACTACCCCATGGAGGATATAGGGCTTATAGTATAGGAACAGGAAAAATGAGAATTAATGTAGCTAAGAGTAAAATACGCCCAAAATAAACCAGAAGGATGATCCATGAGTATCGATACATTGAAGGAACGCAGCGGCGGGAAATGTGAATTGTGTGGAGGAGAAGAGGAGCTGAGTGCTTATACTGTAGCCCCCAAAGATGAAGAAATTCTTATCTGCTCCACCTGCGCCGCGACGATCGACAACCCGAGTGACAATGAAGCTCACTGGCATTGCCTGAATGACAGTATGTGGAGCACCGAGCCGGCGGTACAGGTGATGGCGTACCGCCTGCTGAGCAAACTGGGTAAACAGGATATGCTCGACATGCTCTATCTCGAGCCGGAAGTGCAGGAGTGGGCTGAATCAGGCCTGGCGGATGCGGAGGAAGAAGCTCCCATCGTCCGTGATGCCAACGGTAATCTTCTCGTCGAAGGTGACAGCGTCACCATCATCAAAGACCTCGTGGTCAAAGGGGCGGGCTTCACCGCCAAGCAGGGAACCACAGTCAAAAACATCCACCTCGTCCCAACCGACCCTACTCACATCGAAGGGCGGGTCAACGGCACGAAAATCTTCCTCAAGACTGAGTTTTTGAAAAAAGCATAACCCCCGCAATCATACGGGGGTATTTTCTTTGATATCTTCGTAAAAACTGTACGTATTCTTCCCACTTTTCTTGGCATGGTACATGGCTTGATCGGCGTGTTTGAGCAGATCATCTATATGTGTACCATCTTGAGGTGTAATGGCGATGCCAATGCTGAGCGTGATCCGGATGGAGCGTTTCACATCGACGATCGGCTCCTGCATGGCTTGAAAAATGTGGGCGAGAACCTTTTCGATGTCTTGCCGCTCAGTGATGGATTGAGCGACGATGACAAACTCATCCCCTCCGTGTCGTGCCAGCATGTCTGCCCCTCGGATTTGGCGCCGGAGTCTTTCGGCCACGAGGCGGAGAACCCTGTCTCCCATGGTGTGTCCGTATCGGTCATTGACCTGCTTGAAGTCGTCGAGGTCGATAAACAATACGGCCAGTTTGGTCTCTGTATTTGAGCGAGCCACAAGAGCATACTCAAAAAAAGTCAACAGAGCGTTGCGGTTGGGGATCTCCGTTAGAGAATCGTAGTGTGCCAGGTGGGCATAGCGTTGTTTCTGATCTTGCAGTTCCTGCTTGATTTTTTCATTGTATTGGTGAAAAATATAAAGAAAAAAGGCAATTGTTTCAAAAGGCAGTAGCCCAATCAAGGTATCGGGTAACGATAAATTCTGCTGGGTCAAAGAGATGTAAAAAATCGTGCTGACGGAAAGGATGAAAATCGTGATACTTGCTTGGTGGCCTTGGAGTACATAGGTGACGAGAAAGAGGAGAATGTAGAAACTGATACCGATGAGAGGGTTTAAGTTGCGATAAAACAGGATCGTGACGAAAATGAATGAGAAAAAGATGACAAGCCACATTATGTGGTGTAATGACGCCTTGGATATTTGTACCCAAAAAAAGGCCAACAGACCAAAGAGCATATAGAGCAGGTCAATCAGCGCGATGGCTGTCTGATGAGTTGAAAGGCGGTATGCTATCACGAAACCGATAAAGATCACATTGCTAAGTACTAAGGAATTAAAAAGGACAAATCTAAGTTTGAGTTCATATTCATCTGGGGTAAAATCGTGATTACTTGTCAAAATTTTCTTGATTGAAAATCCCATTAGTCCCCCTATTGATACTTTTTATATTTAAAAATTATATTAGAATTATTGCAAAAAAGCAACCTCTCTTTTCTATAGGATACTTTTTTGTCACAATAGTGGAGAGACAATTGACATTATTGCTGTAAGAAAGAGGAAAAAAATCACGGCATTCTCAAGCCGTTTCCGATCGAAAGTGTTGCCGATTCGGATGCCAATCAAGGTCGCAACGATCACGACGGGGAGCAATGCAACACCAAGCAAAAAGGCATGACCGACCTGCTCCCCAAGTTTCCAGTAGAGCAGGGCGATCTGCACCGGGGCGGCGACGAAGAAAAGAACCGAGACGAAGGCACGGGTGCGCAGTGGTTCCCAGCCATGTGCCATGAGCCACACCACGACGGGCGGCCCGCCCATGCCGATCATCCCCAGCATCGTCCCGCTGAGCCCGAAAGCAAGAAGATCCCAGATCAGCGGGAACCGATCCCGGGGTTTGAAATGGACGAAGAGTTGCACGAGGATGATCCCGAGCAGGATGACGCCGACGACCTGCTTGATGGTAGCGGTATCGAGGGTGTTGATGGTGTAGAGGAGGGTGACACCGACGGGGAGGGTAAGGAAGCGCACTGTCACCGGCAGCGGCAGGTCACGCCAGACGATGTGATGGCGGAGTTTCCAACTGTTGAGACTGAGCTGGACGAAGATCGGGATGGCGGTCATCGCTACCGATTCGGCGAGGGAAAAGCCGCTCCAGATCAACAACGGGATGGCAATGAGATTGAATGCAAATCCTATCATTGCCTGAATGATGCTGGAGACAAAGAGGATCACGGCGGCGAAAAGAATCGGTTCGATACCCATTGTGATGCTCCTTGTAGCGGGGATTTGCTGAGGAGATTATAGCATAGCCGTGGTATACTGTTGTACTCTTTTTGAAAGCGGGGGGCACGTATGGCGTATGATCTGAGGGACAAACTGGTGATTGCGATTTCGTCGCGTGCCCTGTTTGATCTCGAGGAGGAGAACGCGATTTACGATGCGCAGGGGCTGGAGGCGTATTACCGTCATCAGCTTGCCCATGTCAACGATCCGCTGGAGCGCGGGTCGGGTTTTCGCTTCGTCCAGAATCTCCTGAAGATCAACCGGCAGTTTGAAACCCCGCTCATTGAGGTGATCATCCTCTCCCGCAACAATGCGGCGACCGGACTGCGGATCGGCAGAACCATCGAGCACTATGACCTGCCGATCGAGCGGAGCGGTTGGACGGCCGGGACACCGGTGACACGGTATCTCAAAGCCTTTAAGGTCGATCTCTTCCTCTCCGCCTATACCCCCGATGTCGAGGAAGCCATTGCCGAGGGGTACGCCGCTGCGACGATCCTGCCGCACACACCGGTTACCGAAGCGGAGAGCGATATGGTTCGGATTGCCTTTGACGGGGATGCGGTACTTTTCGGGGATGAGAGTGAGCGGATTTATCAGGAGCAGGGGCTCGAAGCCTTCATCGCCCATGAGCGCAAAAACGCTGACACACCCCTATCCAAAGGGCCCTTTTTTAAATTTCTCAAAACGCTCTCTGAGATACAGGAACGCTTCCCGATGGAGCAGTCCCCCATCCGTACGGCGCTGATTACCGCCCGCAACTACTCAACCCATGAGCGGGTACTCGGGACACTTGAAGCGTGGGGCGTGCGGGTCGATGAGGCGTTCTTCCAGGGGGGTGTGGAGAAATACGAAGTGATCCGGGCGTTTGGGGCGGATATCTTCTTCGACGATCAGGATGCGCACCTGATCCCAGCAGCCGAAGCGACCCCGAGTGCAAAGGTGCCGTACCGACCATGAAAAAAGTATCCCAGAGAACCCCCCCATCATACCCGAGCACTCAGTTGTCTGAGTGTCTCGAACTTAGAACTTAGGGGTCAGGAACTAGAACCCCAAAAAAATCCATCCCCCAATCTCAAACTCTCATATATGGTATAAAAACTGATTTAAAAAACTGATTCTGCACTATGATGGTAAAAAATATCTACGCTGACTTTG
>WFSU01000021.1 GCA_015485845.1 Nitratifractor sp.
GGCAAACCTAAAAAGCTGGCATTGATTGCTGCTATGCGAAAGCTTCTTAGAATTGCGTTTGCTATGGTGAAAAACAAAGAGCCTTATATGGCTCTTGTCTGATAGGTTTTTGAGAGGATTAGTAAGGGGGTTTTAAGACGGAATCTACGCGTCCCAATTCTCAACTCTTCACTCTTTCCAAGCCCATTTTCGATAAAATATCTCCAAAATCCCACGACTTGGATGCAAACTGCCCATGAAAATCACGACCAAGACCGCCCATTTCAGTACGCCGTTGTACCTCGAGAGCGGGCGGATACTGGAGCCGTTTGAGATCGCCTATGAGACGTATGGTGAACTCAATGAAGCCAAAGACAACGTCATCCTTATCGCCCATGCGCTCAGTGGATCGCACCATGCGGCGGGGCTCTACGAGGGGGATCGCAAACCGGGCTGGTGGGACGGACTGATCGGGTCGGGTAAAGGGATCGATACCGATACTCACTATGTGATCGCCACCAACGTGATCGGTTCGTGTTTTGGTTCGACCGGGCCGATGAGCGATGCGTATCCGAGTGAGGAGCCGTATCGGTTGAAGTTTCCCGTCGTCACGATCAAAGATATGATCCGGGCACAGAAGCAACTGCTCAGCTCGCTGGGAATCCACCATGTCAAGGCGATCGTCGGGGGATCGATGGGGGGGATGCAGGCGTTGCAGTTTGCGGTGGACTATCCCAATTTCGCCGATCGGATCATCGCACTGGCTGCGACCTATGCGACACGTTCCTGGACGATTGCCTTCAACAAAGTTGCGGTCGAGGCGATCCGAAACGATCCCCGTTTTGAAGGGGGGAATTACCCTCGGGGGGCGTTTGCCGAAGAGGGGCTCGAAGGGTTGGCAATCGGGCGGATCGCCGGGCACATTTCGTACCTCTCTCCGGAGTCGATGGATGAAAAGTTTGGCCGAAACTACGTCGGTACCGACGGGCTCTTTGAGCTCTTTGGCCGTTATGAGGTGGAGCGGTATCTCGAGTACAACACGAACAATTTCTCCCGTGTATTCGATCCCCTCAGCTACCTCTACATCGTCAAAGCGATCAACACGTTTAACCTCTCCCGTGGATACGATTCGCTCCACGATGCGATCACACGGATCAAGGCACAGGTGCATTTGATCAGCTTCTCGGGGGACTATCTCTTCTTCCCCAGCGAGATGGAGCACATCGCCCGGATGCTTGAGCGCAACGGGCAGCCCCACACCTACACCGAAGTGCAGAGTGACTATGGACACGATGCATTTCTGGTGGAGATCGACAAGTTTGACGGGGTGGTGCGGGCAGCGATGGAGAATTAGAAATTAGAAATTAGAAATTTGTGGTATGCTTTGCTTTGCAGAGCTTTGATAAAAAAGGGGTTGGGACTTCAGTCCCACAAAAGGTAACATAATGAAGAACAAAACCTTCGAAGAGAAACTGGCCGAGTCCAAAGCAATCCTCGAGAAATTGATGAACCCGGAAGTGACCCTCGAGGAGAGTGTGAAACTCTACGAAGAGGGGCTCTCGACCATCAAGGAAGCCCAGGCGATGATCGAGGAGGCCAAACTCAAAGTGGCGGTGATCGAAAAGCAGCAGAGTGGAGTAGACGCGTGAAAGAACTCACCGTCGGTATCCTCCAGCTTCCGACACTCGGGATGAATGCCACCCGGCTGGAATATTACCTCAAAAATGCCAAAGAGCGCGGTGCCCGGTTGATCCTGTTCGGGGAATATGTGCTGAACCATTTTTTTAAAGAGATGGAAGGGATGCCGCGCAGTATGGTGCGTGAGCAGACCCGCCAGCACCTCAAACTTTTGAAAAAATTTGCCAAACAACATGAAATGGTTTTTGTCGCTCCCATTATCCGAATCCGGAAAAAGCAATACTACAAAACCATCGTTAAAGTTGCTCCGAACAGTATCCACTATTACGATCAGCAGATCCTTATCCCCTATCCACATTGGAATGAGCAGGACTTTTTCGCCAATCCGATCGCACCATTGCACGATCCGATGACGTTCACGATCGACGGCTTCAAAGTGGCAGTGATGGCGGGGTACGAGCTCCATTTTGATCCGTTCTGGGAAGCGGTACGCCGCAAAAAGGTCGATCTCGTGCTCCTCCCGACAGCATCGACATTCGGGTCGCACAACCGCTGGCGTGAGCTGATCAAGAGTCGCGCCTTTATCTACGGGGCGTATGTCCTGCGGGCCAACCGCCTCGGCGAGTATGTGGATGGAGAGACCCAATGGCGCTTTTATGGTGACAGCATGCTGGTCAACCCCGAGGGAGAAGTGGAAATGATGCTGGAGGATAAAGAGTCGATGCTGATCGAACCCATCAATCGAAAAGCCGTCAAGGAGCATCGTCGGGGCTGGCAGTTTGACCGCGCACTTCGAGCGCGTGAACGGCTGACACTTAAAGAGGAGAAGCATTGATGCAAGAGTCAACCCTGGATTTCGATCACTATTTTACCCGGCAGATTGCCCTGTGGGGTGCGGAGAAGCAGGCGGCGTTGCGTGCAAAAAAAATCGCCATCATCGGGTGCGGCGGTCTGGGATCTTCACTGGCGCTGGCGCTTGGAACGAGCGGGATCGGCGCGATTGACCTGGTCGATTTCGATACCGTCTCTCTCCACAACATCCACCGACAGGTGGCATTTACGCTGGCCGATGAGGGGCGTCCCAAAGCAGAAGTCGTCGCCGAGATGATCCGCGCCAAAAGTCCGTTTGTCACCGTAACACCGTATGCGATGGATTTTGCTACTTTTTCTGAACAAAACGGGGAGTATGACCTGATCCTCGATGCCACTGACAACCTCCCCGCACGCGAAGCGATTGACCGCTGGGCCAAAGCGGGAAAGACCCCCTGGATC
>WFSU01000022.1 GCA_015485845.1 Nitratifractor sp.
GGCAAACCTAAAAAGCTGGCATTGATTGCTGCTATGCGAAAGCTTCTTAGAATTGCGTTTGCTATGGTGAAAAACAAAGAGCCTTATATGGCTCTTGTCTGATAGGTTTTTGAGAGGATTAGTAAGGGGGTTTTAAGACGGAATCTACGCGATGGTGGCATCTTTATGGTCGGCTGAAGCCAACCCTACAAAATATAAAACATTGCCACGCAACGCAAACCACCATTTCTAATTTCTACCTTCTAATTCCTAATTTAGAAACGATCTCCTCCAATACCCCACCATCCCGCGCGATCACCACCGCCTCCTCCGTCTGCACACGCGGAAGATCCTCACAAAAAAGCAACCCGGCGGCGAAATCGTATGCGCGGTACTCACCGACGTAGAGGAAGTAGCGTGCCTGGAGGGCATAGACGAGGGAGAGGGCAACCGCACCGGGGGCTCGGAATTTCAGGCCGGTTTCTTTGAGTGTGCGTACGGCATCCGGATGGGCGTAGGCGCGTTCGAAGAGGCCGATTTCGGGCTCGGGGGTTGGGTGATACGGGGTGAAGGTCTCGTCGGAGAGTTTGCCGTGGAGCGGGGTTTTTCCCTGCTCTTTGAAAAAAATCTCTCCGGAGGCAAGGTTGCAGATGCAGGCGGCGGTGGTCGTGCCGGTTGGGTCGATCAGGGCGGCGGAGGTGCCGTAGTAGGGGAAATCGGTCAGGAGATTGCTGCTGCCGTCGATGGGGTCGAGGAGGATGGTATGGTCACCCGAGCCGATGCGACCCGACTCCTCGGACTCGATCGTACCGAAACGTCCGAGATGCTCGACGAAGATCGCTTCAGCTTCGAGGTCGATACCGCTGCTGACATCGCCCCCGGCACCCACCGTCGATTTGTGGCGTTGTTGTGAAGTGAGACCGCCTGTGATTTGGCGGGCGATTGTGCGGTTGGCTGCGAGTGCAGCCGTGAAAAAAGGGTGCATCACGCGCCGAGGAAACTCGCGATCATGGCATTGGCGGCTTCCCGCCCGTCGTGGGCGGCGGTGACGACCAGATCGGCACCCCGGTGGCAGTCGCCTCCTGCGTAGACACCGGCGCGGGTCGTCTCGTAGTGCTCATCGACGAGGACACCGCCCCATTTGTCGGTTTCGATACCGTTGGAGGAGAGGAACGGATACTCGACCGTGTCAAATCCGAGGGCGAAGATCACCGTGTCGGCTTCGACGGTAAATTCACTGCCGGGGATCTCTTCGACCCTCTGGCGGCCATTGGCATCGGGATCGCCGAGACGGGTCTTGACCATCTCGACCCCGACGACGGCACCGTGCTCATCCTTGAGGATCTGTTTGGGTGCGGTGAAAAAGTCAAACGCAACGCCCTCTTCTTTGGCGTTGACATACTCTTTGCGGCTGCCGGGCATCCCGTGGGCATCACGGCGGTAATAGCAGGTGACACTGCGTGCCCCTTCGCGCAGGCTGGTGCGCACGCAGTCCATCGCCGTATCCCCGCCACCAATGACGGCGACTCGCTTCTCGTGGACATCGATGGGTTGCTCGCACGGCTCATCGAAAAGCTTCTTCTGGATCGCGGTGAGAAACTCCATCGCGAGATGTACCCCGTGTGCCTCTTCACCATTGATCCCGGCACGGCGTCCTTTGGTCGCCCCGGTACCGATGAAGACGGCATCAAATGTGTCGGCCAGCTCATCAAAGGTGATATCCTTGCCCACTTCGGTGTTCTGATGGAAGACCACCCCCGCCTCTTTGAGGAGATCGACCCGACGGGCGATGATGTTTTTGTTGAGTTTGAAGCCGGGGATGCCGTAGGTCAGCAGCCCGCCGGGGCGGTTCTGGCGGTCAAACACTTCGACATCGACCCCTTCGCGTGCGAGGAAGGTCGCAGCGGAGAGTCCAGCCGGGCCTGCTCCGATAACGGCGACTTTTTTGCCGATCTTTTCGGTGGCAAAACGGGGTTTGAGCCCTTGCTTGAACCCCTGCTCACTGATGTACGCTTCGACCGAACCGATCGTGATGGCTCCGTGGCCGTCGTTGAGGGTACATGCTCCTTCACAGAGGCGGTCGTGGGGGCAGATCCGCCCCATCACCTCGGGGAACGGTGAGGAGTCGTTGGAGAGGTTGAAGGCAAACTCCATATCTTTATCCGCCGTAGCCTTGAGCCAGTGGGGGATGAAGTTGTGCAGGGGGCAGCCGTTGTCACTGTGGCAATAGGGATCGCCGCACTGGACACAGCGGTTGGCCTGACGTGCCGCCCGCTTGGGACTGAACACTTCATAAATCTCATCGTAATCCTTGATACGGACGACGACGTCTCGTTTTTTGGGGTCTTCTCGGTCGAGTTCAAAAAATCCTTGCATCTTATTCTCCCTCCTCTATCTTCAACGGACTCTTCATGTCTTTGGGGCGTACCATCCAGAAGTCCCGGATCTTCACCCGGAAATTGTCGAGGATCGCTTTGGCGGCTGCACTCTGCGTCTCGTGGTAATAGTCTTTGAGCAGTTTCTTCAAATAGTAGCGCTCGATGTCGGTGTCGTCGGTGTCGATCCGGCGGGCTTCGACCAACTCGGCGTTGATGTTTTCGACGAACTCGTGTGCTTCATCGAGGACAAAGGCCACTCCACCGGTCATCCCCGCACCAAAGTTGACGCCGGTCTTGCCGAGGATCACGACGACCCCGCCGGTCATGTATTCGCACGGGTGGTCGCCCGTCCCTTCGACGATGGCGATGGCACCTGAGTTGCGCACGGCGAAGCGCTCACCCACCTGCCCGGCGACGTAGAGCTTGCCGCCGGTGGCACCATAGAGGCAAGTGTTGCCCCCGAGGGAGAACCGCTCTGAGCCGTACTCGGAGGTGATGACAATCCGACCACCGGCCATCCCCTTACCGATATAATCGTTACCCGCACCGTTGACGCGGATACTAATCCCCGGAGAGAGGAAGGCACCGAGCGACTGCCCGCTGGTGCCGGTCAGCTCGAGGTTGATGGTATTGTCCGGCAACCCCTTGTCTCCGTAGTATTTGGCAATCTCACCTGAGATGAGGGTACCAAAGCTCCGGTTGGTGTTGCGGATTGATTTATGGAGCGTGGTTTTCTCGGAAGGATTTTTGATCGTCTCAGAGAGCTCTTTGAGGATCCCCTTTTCATACGCGTTGTCATCGAAGGGCTCGTTGCGCTCCACCTGCTGCGTGTTGGGGCCGTCGAGCTTGACGAGAAGCTGCTCAAAGTCGAATTTATCCGCCAGCTTGTTCTCGACCACTTTGAGCAGATCGGTCTGTCCGATGATCTCCTCGAGGCTGCGGTACCC
>WFSU01000023.1 GCA_015485845.1 Nitratifractor sp.
AAAAAGTGCAAAATCAAATCTCAAATAGACGGTTGATTGTTTTACTTATATTCGGTTGTCAAAGATCACTTATCTTGCGATAATCCAAACAAATTTTCAAGGCCTTAACTCAAGGTCTCTTTGTTTGTGGACGCGTATTATAGCGGGTAATTCTTTGAATGTCAAGAGATTTCTGAGAAAAAGTGAAATTTTTTAGTTTTTTTTTGAAAAGGGGGAAAGAAGGTGATGTAAGGCGAACACGTCGCCTTACATTATATAGTAGAAAAAGCTTAAAGTTCTTCAGCTTCCTGTACATCGTAGAGGATATCATCCATAGGATGGCGATACATTGGCATAGCCAAACGCTTTTCATCAAGGATATGTCCGATAAAACCAATACTGCGACCAACAATAAAGAAGGCATTCAAGGTACCGGACTCGATGAACTCGTCAATCTCATCTTCGGGATAACCCAGCGCACGCCACATATCAACCATGAGGATACCAATCGTACCGTCAACGTTGAGGATGAGGTTTTCCTTCTTGCTTGTGGTGAGTTGTTCTACAGTCAAAGCATAGTCCAGTAATGGTGTCGCCGGGAAATGCTCGGCCGCAAATTTCTTGAGTCCCTCAACACGGAGATCAGGGTTCTTGAGAGACTTGATACGGTGACCGATACCAGGGATGGGCACACCCTGCTTCTTCATATAACTGAGGAATTCTGCGGGGGTGAGATCATTGTCATCTGCATATTTAAAGTACTTGGCAGCACCATCAATCGCACCACCGAAGCGGGGACCAATCGTCAGCAGGCCGGTTACGAGTGACTCGACGACCGACTTACCAGCACGAGCCGTTACCTTGGCATTGTGTGCACCGGAGACAGCCGGGCCGTGATCGGCGACAGTCTTCATAACAGTCTCGATAAACTCTGTTGCCCATTTTGGATACTGTTTTTTGAACCACAGCAGGGAAATGACATCACCGATTCCTTTTCCGGTGTCAGGTGTCGCTACCGAGCTAATAGGGAAACCGGCATAAGTAGCTTCTTCACCGCGATCATCGGAAATGGTACAAATGAACTGCTTGGAGCGACGAGTCTTGGGTACGGTTTTGAGCTCGGGCTCAGGGATCTCCTCGATCGTACCGTTGGCGCGAAGTTCTTCGTAAACTTCTTTGATGGTGCCGGGAAGATCGTTGAACGAAGCGGGAACATGGATGCCGGCTTCAGCCATCGCTTGGTTTTTCGCTGCAGCCGTTTCACGCTCGGCGTTTGCAGAAGCTCCGGCATGTCCAAATTGTACCCCACTGCTGAAATGCTTGGCGATGGTTCCGATACACCACGCAATGATAGGTTTTTTGATCCGGCCGTCTTTGACCGCTTCGATCACTTTATACTCTTCGGTACCGCCCACTTCGCCGAGGAGAATCATGTACTTGACATCCGGGTTGGATTCCATACGGAGGAGGTTGTCGATAAAGACTGATCCGACGAAACGGTCACCACCGATAGCAACCCCTTCCGCAATACCGTCGGCATTGATGGAGATGATGTTGGAAATCTCATTGAAGAGACCACCTGAGCGTGTCACCAATCCGCACGAACCGGCACGGTGAAGTTTGGAGTTGATGATGTTGTCGATGGTGCCACCGATGTTAGCGATCTTGAAAGCACCCGGAGCAATCGCACCGACGGTAGCGGGCCCGATAACGGTCACGCCCGCATCGCGTGCTGCCTGATTCATGGTGCGTGCCAAACGCTCAGGGATCCCTTCGGCTGTAATCATAATGCTTTTGAATCCCCCGATCTCGAGAGCTTCCATGGTCACATCGTACGCTGTACGGAATGAAGCAAAGTTCAACAGGACATCTGCCTGAGGTTGAGCCGCCTTGGCATCGGCAGTACTCTTGTAAAGGGGAACCATGATCTCATCAGGGCCGTAAAAGAACTTTTCAAACTTGTTGTTGCTGGTAGGGGCTACGATGGCAGCGACAGAAGGTTTGTCCCGTCCGATCGTGTAATCGTAGTCCAACATACGCTGGATCGCTGTTTTGTTGTTGTTCCAGAAAATCGCCTGGGTGTCTTTGGTAAATAATCTGCTCATGCTGTCTCTCCCTTACTTCTCAAGTGCCATACGCACGATGTCTGTGACGTGTGTTTCCGGGCCGTATACTTCGATGTCGAGTCCCAGTCTATCCGCTGCTTCTTTGATGTCTTTGAGCCCTTTTTCATAGTTGGGGCCGCCACGACGCACGTAGATCTTCGTTTTGTGGGCTTTGAGTTTCTCGGCATAAATTTCAAACGCCTGAATGATCCCGGTGAAGGTCTTGGCCACATCGGTAAAGTTGGCAATCGCACCACCGATGATGAGCACTTTGCCACGAGGGTCATCATAGCGGGTCATCAGATCAAAGATCGTCTCGGCGTAAAATTTGGTCTCACCGGTCGTCGGCCCTCCGCTGTATTCGCCGTAGTTGGCCAAGTCTTCAACTCCGGCCATGTCAGCGATAGTATCGGCATACACGACGGATGCTCCACCTCCAGCCACCATCGTCCAGATGCGTCCCATGGGATTAAGGATTGTCAGCTTGAGTGACGCACCGGATTTGGAGTCAGCTTCGGCGATCGCCGCCTCTTCCGGACTCTGATCCTCCATACCGAATGGCGTGGGGAAGTCAATCTCTCCCCATTGATCCCGCATCATAAATCCAGCCGTATCATCCAAGCGAGCCACAAGATCGAGGATGGCCATGTTGCCCCCCTCGAGCATGACGATGGGATTGATCTCAAGATACGCGAAATTCATGTCACGGTAAAATTTGAAGAATTGGATGGCAAAAGAGATGAACGCCTCTTTATTCTCAGCCGGAATGTCAGCTGGTACATGCGAGCGTACCATCTTTTCCATATCGCTGTCAGGCATGTTGATGGGGATATGAACTTCATTGACTTTCTCGTCCCACCCTTCTTCAACCTCCATACCTCCTTCGGCAGACATATAGAGGACATCATCCTCACCGACGGTCGTAGCGGAAATATAATATTCCTGTTCCTGGGTATGGGGCGTAAACGGTTCGACGATAAAATGGCTCAGGTGACCATGCTGACCGCTGAGAAGGGTCACATCGTGCGCCTGCTTCTCATCGATCCATTTGGCGGCATCCTCAAGAGTCACATCGCCGGGCTTGTTCACACGGAAAAGAACCAGATCATTCTTGCCGCGCTTGCCAAAGAGCATGTCAGGCTTGGCAACCAACGGCTCCTGATTGAGCCACTCGAAGCCGTGCTCTTTGGCTTTGGCACGCAGTTCGTCGCCACTGGTGACCATTACCGATTTGAATCCGTAATGAAACCCGTCAAAATAATCGTTCCAATGGCGTGCGAAAATCGCTTTACCATCGTATTCTCTAATCGCCTTTTGAGCCATTGAGTTCTCCTTTGGTTGTTTGAGTTACAGCATTGTATCTTTTGGGTGTTTTAACTTATGCATAAGCTAAAAATATTCAGGAAGGTTTGGTAGGAATGTGTATTTTGGAAACAATCTCTCGAAGAAGCGATGCCCTTTAGAGCTTCAAGAAATTGTCAAGCATCTCATGTCCGTATTCACTCATGATCGATTCGGGATGGAACTGCACACCATAAATGGGCTTTCCTTTGACCTGGATCGACATGATTTCTCCGTCGTCGAGGCTGTGGGACGTCACTTCGAGGGTGTCCGGGAGGTTCTCTGAATTAACCGTCAGTGAATGGTAACGGGTCGCTTGGAACGTTTCGGGAATGGCATTATAGATAGGGGTTTTCCGGTCAATGTGCACTTGAGACGTTTTGCCGTGCATCATGTTTTTGGCGCGGATCACTTCCCCGCCAAAAACTTGAGCGATGCTCTGATGCCCCAGGCAGATCCCCATCATGGGCACTTCATTTTCCGCAAACGTTTTAATCACGTCCAGCGTCACTCCGGCATCGTCCGGAGTCGAGGGGCCGGGGGAGAGGATGATCTTTTCGGGGTTGAGTTCACGGATGGCCTCCACCGTGAGCTCATCGTTGCGGATGACTTTGAGATCGGCACCCAATTCACGACAATATTGAACAATGTTGTAGGTAAAACTGTCGTAATTGTCAATCATGAGTACCATGCAAAACTCCCGGGCATAAAGTTCCGCATTCTATCATGGGTCAGCTTAGTCGAATCAAGCGCCCGTATAGAGCTGACGTGGACGGGCAATCTTGGATGTAGTGTCTTTTTTGAACTCGATCCACTGGGTTACCCAGCCTACCGTACGCCCAATCACAAAGATGGGGGTAAACATCGACTTGGGAATTTTGAGTGCCGTAAGAATCACACCGGTATAAAAATCAATATTGGGGTACAGTTTCCGTGAAATGAAGTAGTCATCACTCAGCGCAATCTCCTCGATCCGGCGAGCGATCGCCATCAATTCCGTATCCAGCCTCAACTCTTCACGCAGTTCATCCTGCAACCCTTTGAGGATACGGGCACGGGGATCAAAGTTTTTGTACACACGGTGGCCAAACCCCATGAGTCGGAACGGATCATCGGGATCTTTGGCTTTGGCAATATAGGTTTCGACGTTCTCAACGCTGCCGATCATCTCCAACTGAGCGATCACCGATTCATTGGCACCGCCATGCGCCCTGCCCCACAATGCGGCGATCCCCGAAGCTATCGCGACGTAGGGGTGGGCTCCCGTCGAAGCTACCCCCCGCACCACAGTCGTCGAGGCATTCTGCTCGTGATCGGCGTGGAGGGTAAAAATCGTATCAAGTGCCCGGATCTCCACATCACGAATCTTCGCTTCCCCCTCCGCTGTCCGGTGCATTTTTCCTCCCGGATAGGCACGCATCATCGTCAGAAAATTTTCAGTAAAGCTCAAATCCACATCCGGATAAATAAAAGGAATCCCAAGTGAATGGCGATAGGCATAGGCAGCAATCGTTGGAATCTTGGCGATGATTCTCCGCGCCATCTCCTGATACTCCGCTTCATCATTGATCTCAAGATGGGTATCGTAAAACGAAGCCAATGCCGTCGTGGCAGCACTGAGTGTCGCCATGGGATGAGCATTGTCCGGGAAGGCATGGAAGAGGTTGAGCAACCCTTCGTGCAAAAAGGCACGATGACGTAACTCCAAATCAAAATCCACCAATTGTTCCGCATTTGGAAGTGCCTCATTGAGCAGCAGATAGCAGGTCTCGAGGTAGCTGTGCCTGGTCGCCAGCTCCTCGATCGAAATGCCTCGATAGCGGAGTTCTCCTTTACCACCGTCGATAAAGGTAACAGTAGATTCACAGCTGGCCGTCGAGGTAAATCCGGGATCGTACGTAAACATCCCCGTATCTTTGAAGAAGGAACGAATATCCACTACCGATGGACCCCGCTTCCCCGTAAGAACAGGATAGTCATAACGGGTATTGTCCCGGTTATCAATGAAAGAAAATGTGTCGTGAGGCATGGTAAACTCCTTTTGTAGTCAATGCAACATTTAGAATTGTACCACAAAATGGGGTTTTTGGCAAATCAAAAGTCGTCTTTGAGCTCTCGATACAAGCTGTCACGTTCCACCGGAGTAAAACCGGCATTTTTGATGAGGGCGACGAAGCTCTCCATATCCATTCCGCTCGCACTGGCGGCTCCGGCAGCGGACTGGATCGACTCTTTTTCGATCGTCCCATCCATATCGTCACACCCAAACTCCTGGGCGATAAGTGCCAAGCCAATGGTGGCCGACGCCCAGTAGGCTTTGATGTGCGGGATGTTGTCGAGGAGAATACGGCTGATAGCGTAGGTCTTGAGGATCTCCTGGCCGGTGGGGAACTCGGTAACACGGAGGAAATTATTTTCCTTCTGATAGACCAGCGGGATAAAGGCATTGAATCCGCCGGTCTCATCCTGCAACGCCCGTAGGCGCAGCATGTGGTCGATCCGATGGGCGCGGGTCTCAACATGACCGAAGAGCATCGTGGCGTTGCTCTGATGTCCCCGCTGGTGCCATTTGCGATGGATATCGATCCATTGATCGGAAGTGACTTTCCCCTTGCAGAGATACTCTCGGACTTTCTCATCGAAGATCTCCGCTCCACCACCGGGCATGCTGTCCACCCCGCTCTCAATCATCCGATCGAGCACCTCATCGTAGCTCAGGCCGTAGGTGCGGGAGAGGTAATCTACTTCTGCAGCCGTCATCGCTTTGATGTGAATGCTCGGAAGAGCTGCTCGGACTTTGACAAAAGCGTCCATGTACCATTCCACCCCACCGGTGGGGTTGTGCGCCGAGACGATGTGAACTTCTTTGGCACCCCGCTCGTGGGCTTCGAGAGCGATAGCGGCCACTTCATCAGTAGTCATGGTGTATTGGTGAGGGTTTTTGCGACTGGCGGAGTACGCGCAGAATTTACACGTGTCAGCGCAGACGTTAGTAGGATTGATATGGCGGTTGATATTGAAGTACGTTTTGGTGCCATACTTGTCACGGCGGATGGTATCAGCCAACTCTCCGAGGGTCATCAGGTCGAGGTCGTAGAGGGCTTCTCCATCGGCTTGGGTGAGTCGGTCGCCTTGGTGTACTTTGTTTATCAGGTTCATCAGGTTCATGCGGTATCCATTGAAAAATTTTGGTATTATACCACCAATACTATTGGACTTCGGACTAAGGGAGCACAGGTGAAAAAACTCAAAACACAGATCGAAACGCTTCTACACGAAAACGCCCCAGACTTCGCGATCGCCAAAGTGCTCAAGGAACATCTCAAAACATATAACGAAACTCTCGAGAATACGTTTGCGCAGAGTGGGGGCAAGGATTTTCTCGTCAAACACACCCGAAAAATTGACCAGATCCTTGGTTGGGTCTATCGGGTGGCGGTGCGGGAGATGTACGGGGATTACCAACCCCCGACCAACGCCCTCCCCCTCGCCCTCATCGCACTGGGGAGCTACGGCCGTGAACAACTCTGCGTCCACTCCGACATCGACTTGATGCTCCTCTATCGTGATATTCCTGGCTATGCCCACCAAGCCCTCATCGAAAAGATCCTCTATCTCCTGTGGGATACCGGACTCAAACTGGGACACCGGGTACACGAGGTGGGCGAACTCCTCGAAATCTCCCGCACCGACATCACCATCAAAACCGCTCTGCTTGAATCCCGCTTCATCCTCGGATCGCGCTTTGTCTGGATGGAAGGACAAAACCAGATACGCCTCATCCGGCGTGATGATCCTGATACGTTCATCCGTGCTAAAATAGAGGAGTTGAGGCGGCTGCACCAAAAATACGGCCTGACCATGGAGCCAAACCTCAAAGAGGGCGTTGGCGGCTTCCGCGATGCCAATTTGGTCTATTGGATGGGTAAGCTCCTCTACGATGTTCCACGCATCCGCGATTTACCCGGAGAGATTGTGATCGAAGAGGATTATCGAGAGTTTCGGATCGCGCTGGAGTTTCTTTTTCGGGTGCGCTCGGCACTCCATCTGGCCGCCGGGAAAAAAGAGGATCGCCTCCGCCTCGAGATGCTCCCTGAGGTTGCTCGGCTTCTGGGGTATCCCTCGAATCCAAAAGGCCATACCAAACTGGCACGGCGGGTCTCCGGCAGCCTCAAGCGGATACGTCTTTACAGCAAAATCTGGCTCGAAGCCCTCATCGGTGAACAGGTAACCGATCTTTACAAAGGGTTGTTGCGACTGGAACCGCGTCCTCGTCATTTCACGACCCTTCTGAAAGAGTTAAACAAACACGCTGACCACAACTATACTGCTCACCCACAATTGCTGCAACACATCCTCCACACCCCCCATCCCGAACGACCCGACACCAAACTGTACACGAAAATCCGGAAGATTTTTGAGAGACCCCATGCTTATGCGACACTCACAACCCTTTCAAGCATTGATCTGCTCGGTTTCGTGATTCCGCCGTTGAAAAAAGTGATCGACCTGCCGCAGTTTGACGGCTACCATCACTATACCGTCGATCTTCATTCTCTCCAAACATTACGTCATCTTGAGCTACCCATCGATGAACCTCTGTTGTCAGAGCGGTACGCTGCCCTCTCCCCGGAGAACCGCCGCCTGCTCAAGATCGTCGCTCTGCTGCACGATGCCGGAAAAGGGCGCAAACGGGATCACCATCAGGTGGGCGCTTCGCTTTTCCGCATTTTTGCCCAAAAGCTGAAACTTCCTCCGGAGCAGATCGCCATCGGAGAGCGTCTCATTGCTTACCATACCCTCATGAGTACCACCGCCCAGCGAGAAGATCTCTTCAGTGAAAAAACGCTGCTGCGGTTTGCGTCACGGTTTGACACCCCTTTACTGCTGGATATGATTTATCTACTGACTTATGCCGATATGAAGGGGGTGGGAGAAGAACTCTGGAGCCCCTTCGTCTCTCGCTTGGTTCGAACCCTTTACAAAGAATCGTTAGGAATTCTTGAGAATAAATCCGCTCTTGATGAGACAGCCCGTCGCCTGAAAAAGATCGAATCCCTCAAACGTTCCAAAACGTTCAATGCACTCCCCCGAAATATCCAGACCAAAATACTCTCCATCCCCTCCAATGCTTTTTTTATCCGACACAGTACCCGTCGGATTGTTGCCATCGGAGAGGCTGCTTTTGAGACCGATGCCCTCAATTATACGGTTAGCAACACCCATTTCCTCACCCTCGAAATCATCCGAAGGGGATCCATTCGTCTGGGGTACTTGCTTGCCCGACTGGCACGTCTCAACATCGTCAGCATGGAGATCACCAAGCTCTACGATGATCTGAAATATTTCAAAATCGACTTTGCCGAAACGATTCCTGTTGCTGAACTTCCCGAGGTAGAAACCATCATTGAAGAAGCATATTATGGGACAAAGAACATCCCTTTCAATCGTCCAAAAATCGGAAAGGATGAGGTCGAAACTGATTGTGAACACTCCCGAGAATACGCCACCCTCCGCCTGCGTACTCGCGATCAAAAAGGGCTCCTCGCCTACGTCATTCACCGCTTCGATGTTCATGGGATCGATGTCGCTTCGACCAAAATTCATACGATCAAAGGGAAGGTCAATGATCTCTTCTTAATCGAGAAGAATGGGAATTTTTGCCATAATATAGAAAATCTTATCACGGACTTAACGGAGTAGCATATGTGCGGCATCGTCGGATACATCGGGAAAAAAGAGAAAAAAGAGATCCTTCTGGATGGATTGCAGGATCTGGAATATCGTGGATATGACTCGGCAGGGATCGCCGTAGTAGAGGGTAAATCTCTCCAGAATTTCAAAGCCGTGGGCAAACTGACCAACCTGCGTGAGAAGACCAGAAACTACCATTCTGAAGGCTTCGGCGCCGCCATCGGACACACCCGCTGGGCGACGCACGGCAAACCGACCGAGCTCAATGCCCACCCGCATATGGGACAGTACAGTTACGTCGTCCACAACGGCATCATCGAGAATTATCAAGCCCTCAAAAAGGAGCTTGCCGCTGAAGGTGTCACCTTCCTCAGCCAGACTGACACCGAGACGATCGTGCACCTGTTTGAACAGTACCACAAGGCTTCAAACGATCCATTCGGAGCGTTTGAACAAACCATCAACCGCCTCGAAGGGGCGTACGCAATCCTGCTGGTGAGCGAAGCCGATCCCGATGCCATTTTCTTTGCCAAAAACGGCTCGCCGATGTTAATCGGATTTGATGGGGAAGATATCTATTTCGCCTCCTCTGATACCCCAATCATCGGCAAGGCAAAAGAGGTCTATTATCTCGAGGACGGCGACTACGGATACGTCAAAAATGGTAAAGTAGCTTTGTTTGACGATGAAGGCGCCAAATCCTACACCACCCAGCCCCTCCCCACCGACAAAGCTCTGGCTCAAAAAGACGGGTACCGTTTCTTTATGGAGAAGGAGATTTACGAACAGAGCCGCGTGATGGGGGAGACGATGATGGGACGCGTCCTCGAAGACGGCATCCATCTTGAAGAACTTAACGACGACCTCTTTGAGGGGATCAACACGATCAAAATCTGTGCCTGCGGTACCAGTTACCACTCGGCACTGGCTTCTTCTTACCTCTTCGAGCGGATCGCCAAAATCCAGTGTGATGTGGAGATCGCCAGCGAATTTCGCTACAAAGAGCCGCTGCTGACCGACGATACCCTCTTCATCACCATCTCCCAAAGCGGCGAGACCGCCGATACCCTCGAAGCGCTCAAAATGGCCAAACGTGCCGGCCTGCGCAGCCTCAGCGTCTGCAACGTCGACAACTCCTCCATCGTCCGCGAAAGCGACGCCGCTATCCTCACCCGCGCCGGGATCGAAAAAGGGGTTGCCAGCACCAAAGCCTTCGCCACTCAGACGATGGTGCTCTGGATGCTCTCCCTCTGGATCGCCCAGCAGCGTAAGACCATCGACGCCGATACCCTCCAGCACGAGATCGACGCCATGCTCCACACCCCCAAAGCCCTCATCGTCACCGACACCCTCCACGACCGGATCCACCGCCTCTCCAAGCGCTACCTCCACGGGCACGGCTTCTTTTTCATCGGGCGCGATCTGTTTTTCCCCCTCGCGCTCGAAGGGGCGCTCAAACTCAAGGAGATCAGCTACCTCCACGCCGAGGGATACCCCGCCGGCGAGATGAAGCACGGCCCCATCGCCCTGGCCGACAGTGAGCTCTTCACCATCGCCCTCATGCCCCAGAGCCTCCTCTACGACAAAGTCAAATCCAACGTCCAGGAACTCAGCGCCCGCGACGCGACGATTCTTGCCATCAGCCCCCGGCCGTTTGATCTGGCGGATGATTTCATCCAAACTCAATACGACAGCCATCCGATGCTCGAATTTTTTGAGATGATGGTGGTGACACAGCTGCTGGCGCTGGAAATTTCGATACGGCTGGGGAATGACGTGGATATGCCGAGGAATTTGGCGAAGAGTGTGACGGTGGAGTAGGAACAACCCAGCGCACGCTAATTGACATCTTAAAGTTATTACAATATAATTACTCCTGATTACACAACAGGAGTCCATCATGACCACCCTCACCCGCATCGGAAATTCTCAAGGGGTGCGTATCCCCAAGCCCATCATCGCGCAGGCGCAGCTCAAAGGAGCTCAGATAGAGTTTGAAGTGACGAGTGACGGCTTACTCTTGCGGCCGATACATACCCCTAGGCGACACCAATGGGCAGAAGAGATCGATGCACATCTGGCAAATCATACTTTAGCCGATGATCCCGCCCGCTTGCAGGAGTGGCTCGATGAACCGATGGAAGAATGGGAGTGGTGATGGAGGTCAAACGCTTCGAGATTTATCTGGTCACTCTCAACCCAACCGTCGGTTCGGAGATACGCAAAACCCGCCCCTGCATCGTCATCTCCCCCGATGAAATGCATCGACTCAACACCGTCATCATCGCACCGCTAACCAGCAAAGGGTTTGACTTTTTGTTTCGTCCCAAAATCCGATTTCAGGATAAAGACGGCTTGGTACTTCTCGACCAAATTCGCACAGTCGACAAACAAAGACTTATCAAAAAGATTGGCACTGTCGATGCCATAAAAGCAAAAGAGATCTCCAAAGTGCTAACAGAGATGTTTCGGTATTAGGCGAAAAATATCTTCTCCACCAACAACCCCAAGATCACCACATACAACACGATCAACGAGAGGCGATGGTGGGTATCATGGACTTTATCCTTGAGCAGTATCCCCAGCATCACACCCACCAGCGCAGCAAACGCCACGCTGAGCACCTGCGTCCAGTCGAGGGAGAGGTCAGCAAACGTCCCGGCGGCCAATTTGTATCCCAGCCCTGCGATGGAAGAGAAAACGACAAAGAAGAGCCCGGCAGTGGCGGCCTTTTTGGTCGGGAAGTGGAGGAAGCCGACGAGAATAGGGGTGAGCATCACCGAGCCCCCAACCCCGAGCATCATCGCGATAATCCCGATCCCAAATCCGATCACGAACAACACCGCCTTCGAAAACGTCCCCTCCTCCTGATCAGGATGTGGTTTTTTGGCACTCAGGAGCCGCCAAAGAGCAAAGAGGATCAAGGCGAGAAAAATATATTGGAGTGTCTCATGAGGGAGCAGGTCGGTGAGTCTTGCCCCCACGACACCCCCGAGCAACCCACCGACACCGACCCAGACCCCTTCGTTGACCTGGAGTTTGCCTTTGATATAATTCATGATCGAGCCGTTGACCGAGCTGAAAACCATCTGCACTGTCGAAATGGCGATGGCCGATTTGATGTCAAACCCCAGCGCCATCAACATCGGCACGAGGATCATTCCCCCACCTACTCCAAAAAAACCGGAGATGATCCCCACAAAAAGCCCCACAAAAATCAAACCGATGACCATAACCACTCCTATATGTTAGAGGTGCCATTATATCACAATACTCCCTCATCTCTTCACGCTTTGTTAATGCTTTTGCGTTACCATACCTCATGAAAAAAATCACTCTCCTCCTCACCCTTCCCTGGCTTCTCTTCGCAGGATACACTGCCCATATCAGCCCCATCACTCCGGAGATCAAGTCCCGCATGCTTCGCGGCCACTCCTGGCACCGAGGCTGCCCCGTTCCTCTGGCCAACCTTCGGTATCTGAGGATGACCTATCGGGGCTTTGACGGACGCGATTACAGCGGCGAAATGGTTGTCCATGCTAACGTCGCAAATGAAGTCACCCAAATCTTCAGTGAGCTCTACCGCAAAGGGTACCCAATCCGAAGAATGCAATTGGTCAGCCGCTACCAAGCTGATGACCACGCCTCAATCGAAGCAGATAATACTTCCGCGTTTAACTGCCGCGCCGTCACGGGCGGTACCAAATGGTCCAACCACTCCTACGGCACTGCCATCGACATCAACCCCCTGGAGAACCCGTACGTCTCCCGCTCCGGGCACATCGCACACAAAGCTTCCCTCCTCTATCGCAAACGCGCCCATATCGGTTCCCACCCTCGCTCCGTCATCGTCCGGGGCGATGCCATCATCCGCGCATTCAAACGTCGAGGCTGGCGATGGGGCGGCGACTGGCGCAGTGTCAAGGACTATCAGCACTTTGACAAGCCCGGTGCCCAACACGGTCGCATACCCCACGTGCCTGCCCGGCTCAAACACACCAAGGCATCCCGCACTCTCGATACCAAGCGTCCCATCAAACACCCAAATGTTCACCCGACAAAGATTTCCGCTTCGAACCTTTCTGCATCCAGCTATACCGTAAAACCGGGAGAAACTCTGTACCAAATAGCAAAAAAATTTGGAGTCTCTCCCAAAGATATCCTGAACAGCAATCCTCAGATTACCGACCCAGGCAGGATTAGGGTCGGCCAGCGTATTCAACTCCCAAGATGATTAGGCTGACAGTATTGCCTTTGGTTCCTGTTTTTGTGTTACCAAGCGCTTTCCCTTTATTATCTACTACGAACATCGAAAATAGTTTGGTTGTCGTACATGCAATCCTTCGACAGGAAAAGACCCGGATTTTATCATGCTTACCCAAATCTACGGCGACTCAAATCCAAAAGAGCAGTGGATTGATAATATTGGATATGGGATGGGGAGCCTTCAGGGGAGTAAATAATGACACCAGCCGATCTTGCTATGTGCGACCATCCGATCCTACATGAGGAAGCTGAGGAGGAATTTACAGAAATTTTCTGACGCTATCAACTTGCCTGGACATTCATGATGAATATGCATACTTGTTTTTGATAGCCGCAAAGTGAGAAAAATGTTCAATGAATATATCCAATATCTCTGGATCCAGTTTTTTCCCGCGTTCTCTTTGTATGACACTCAGGGCATCTTCTGGGGAGATATACTCTTCATCATAACAGCGGGGTGATGTAAGCTCGTCGAAATAATCTGCAATACTTGCTATGCGGGCAAAAAGAGGTATCTCTTCCCCATCCAGTCCTTTGGGGTATCCTGTTCCATCCCAATGTTCATGATGCGATAACGTAACAATTTTTGCCATTTCTATTAAAGGAGTCTCTTCTAAGTCATTTAATAACTCCAGTCCAAGTTCAGGATGCGACATAAAGAGTTTTCCATTAGTATTACTGTAAGTATTTTTTGAAAGCAGCAGTAATCCAATATCGTAAATAGACATTGCATAAAATATATTGTCAACCTCTCGTTTGTTTAGACCGTATAGGGTAGCGAGGAGTGCAGCATATTCACCAAGTCTTTGTGATGTATTGATCTCTTCAGCCCTTTTGTGAGCAAGGTTTCCTAACTTTTCTAAAAGTTTTTTTTGTGTACTATCTGCTATTCTTAGGGCTTTTTGGATATTTTGATTGATATCGGCTAAATCGGATAGTGGGATATCTTCTTCTGTATTTATTTTAATTTTATTTAGTAAAGTGCTAAAATTTTTTATTTTCAGATTATTAAGTACTCTTAGTCTTAACTCTGTCGGATTATAAGGTTTGGAAATAAAATCACTTGCACCAAGCTTGTAGGTACTTTTTCTTTCATTCTCTTCCGATGTGACAATGATAACAGGAATTTCATGATAGAGAGAATTTTTTTTGAGTTTTTTTAGCATTTCAAACCCGTTCATATTTGGCATCATGAGATCTAATAGAATGATATCTATAGTCTTCTTTTGCAAGATAGCAAAAGCCAACTCTCCGTTCTCCGCATTGAAGACTTCGATATTTTCATAATCTTCAAAAACTGCAGTAGCAAGAGTTTGATTAAAGCTATCGTCTTCTACAATGAGAAGTGAAACAGGCCCTATCTCTTCAAGTTCCCTCATTCCTTACCTCTGTTTATTATACTTGATGAGATTGTCAAGTGGAGTAATGATGTCCTCTGAGGCTTGTGTGAGCGCAAGAAAATCACCTGTTTCAGCCGTTTTTTGTAACTCACCTGCCCTAAAGGCAATGTGATCCAAGCCGATGTTTGAACATACACCTTTGAGGACATGAAAATCTTCAACAAGTAATTTTGTATTCTTATTTTTAAAATTAATTTTTAAACGTTCAAGGTAATTCTCAATACTTTCAAGTGCTTTGGCATAAAGTTTTTTTGAAATATCTTCCGAGAAATTTGTTTCCAAGTGTTTGAAAGCAAGTGATTCTAATTCTTCAGGGGTATGTGCAGAAACTTTGGTCTTTTGGGGAGTTGCCTTTTCTGTTTGAGAGAAATCTTGATTAATGATTTTTAGAAGTTTATTTTCGATATCAACTTTAGAAAGTGGTTTTTCAATAAAGTCATTCATCCCGGATGATTTGGCTGCAAGCTTATCTTCTTTATATACATTGGCACTCATGCAAATAATAGGTATTGAGCTGTTGAATTTTCTAATAGCCCTTGTTGCTTCCAAGCCATCCATCACCGGCATTCTCATATCCATCAGGATAAGATCATACTGGTTATCCTTTGCTTTTTCGACGGCCTCTTTCCCATCAATTGCCGTATCACAGGAGATCGAGAAAAAGTTGTTAAGCATCTCTTTTTCATATTCTCTGTTGATGTCGACATCTTCTACAATAAGGAGCTTTAAATCTGAATAATCGATTTCTTCTTTATGCCTGAATAACTCCTCTGCATTGATGGATCCTAACTCTTCAATAAAACGTTGATAAGGGATGGGTTTTTCAATGGTGCTGTCAAATTCAACCATATCTTTATCGTCCCCTTCGCCCAGCAGTGCAACAAGCTTAATATCTGGATTTATGGCACGTAGCGTTCCTGCTATATACTGTGTATTTTCTTTGAATATATCTAAATCAAATACGGCCACATCGTAAAACTTACCACCGGCAATCATTTGGATCAAAGAGGAAGTGATATCTGAATTTTGAGGATAATAGTTCTGGAAGTTGATACCGTAATTCATAAACTCTTTTGAAAGTTTGTCTACAAAGTCATTTCTTTCAGAGAACATCATGATACTGGAACCTTTTAACTCCTGTCCAAATTCTCGTTTATTGGATTTTTCAACGACGAATGTTATGGAGAAACTACTTCCTGCACCTGCTGTAGATTTGACAGTAATACCCCCACCCATTAGTTGCGCCAGCTGCTGGGAGATAAAGAGTCCCAAACCGGTTCCCTGTGTTTTATCAGTGGATTGAAATGGATCAAAAAGTGTATTTTTGATTTCTTCCGGGATACCGTTACCTGTGTCATCAATATTTATAACCACTTTGAGTTTATTCTCTTTTATTTCTTCCATCTCTTTGATATAAAAACGAATAGAGCCTTGTTGGGTAAATTTGGCCGCGTTTGAAAGTATATTTATAATCACTTGCTTGAGACGCTTATCATCACCAATAATGGAATAATCTAACATCGGGATATCCGTTTTAAATTCAACATCACGTGCAACTTTGGATTTGATGAGGCTGGCACAATCATTTAATACATCATCAAGATCAAATTTTTTGGGTGAAAGTTCAATTCGATTATCTTCTAATTTTGCCACATCCAACAGATCACTGATAAGTGCCAGAAGATGGTCGGAACTTTGTCTGATGTTATTGAGATAACGCTTTTGCTTAGTGTTCAGTGTGGTGTCCTCGAGAAGTTCTGTGTAACCTAGTATGGAAGTAAGTGGAGTGCGCAACTCGTGACTGATTGAAGCAATAAAACGTTTTTCGTTGGAAAGGGATTTTTTCAGGTCTGCATTGACTTCCGTGAGCAGATGAGACAAAGTGAGTTTATCTTCATTGACTTTGACATACCGAGTTTCCAATTTTTTAGCTTTTCTTTCCAAGAGAGCAGATTCAGTAAGAAGTTGTTCCTTCACTGTAGAATCTGGAAGACTGTTGATGAGTGTTGTGATTCTGTTTGCAGGCATGATTTAGTCCTTTTCTCTTAATAATACTGTGACAAATGTCTCGTTGTGAAAGCCATATTCCCCAGGGGAAGCACCAATTTCGCCATAAACAAAGAATCCAATAAGTGGAGATTTTGAAACTGTTGAGGCGCTTTCAATCTCCTCAACCGTGAAAGGCCCCAAGACCTCTTTGCGTGAACAGCAGGAAAAGACCAGTGCGACATCAGCCTGATAATCCTCTTTTCCAGAGAGTGATTCTGTGATACTTCTACTCACATGATCCATAATTTCTTTACCTTGGGGTACTGCCATGCGCACTTTTGATTTCTCTTCTACATGGCCTGCAAATATCATGGATCCATCATCATTGATGCCGAGTGGAGCAC
>WFSU01000024.1 GCA_015485845.1 Nitratifractor sp.
AAGTAGACAAAAGCGCAGATACAAACCCAAAAAAAGGAGCCACAAAGTCAGCGTAGATATTTTTTACCATCATAGTGCAGAATCAGTTTTTTAAATCAGTTTTTATACCATATATGAGAGTTTGAGATTGGGGGATGGATTTTTTTGGGTTAAGCCATTTTATGCGAGCATCATCGTATAATAGTAGGTTCAAACCTGTTACGAAGCAGGGACAAAAGGCCAACAGTTTCCCTGAAACATGGGAAGACAGCCGAGTCGCCAGTGCAGTTTCTCCTGCACAATGTATCTTATCCTTGCCCTCGTTTCTTGACACTATTGCTCAGTTAACAAGGATGGACATCATGAAAATTTTAACTCTCTTGAAAGGCATCTTGCTTCTCATCGCCACCACGGCAACACTGCTACTGCTTACTGCCTGCGATGGAGATCATCCTCCCCACCTTGTAATACCAAACCATACCCCTACCGCCAATGACCAAAGTATCACAATCAACGAAGACACTGCAAAAGCAATTACGCTTGTTGGCCATGACCTGGATAGCGATGATACACTTACATACGCTATCACCCAAAATCCAAAAAACGGAAGTTTGAGTGGTGCTGCACCCAGCGTAACTTACACACCAGACGCAAACTTTAATGGAAACGACGGCTTCAAGTTTAAAGTCAATGACGGTACTGAAGATTCTAATGTTGCGTCTGTAAATATTATTGTTAAGCCAGTAAATGATGCCCCTACACCACCAATAGTTTATGTGGCTGGTGATGGGAGTGGGAATTATAACTGCGATGGGAAAAGCGACCAAGTAGAAATCAATGCTGCATTAGATTATGTTGCCATACATCCAGAATACACAACGGTGCATTTGAAAGGTTCGAATACATTTTGGATCAATGAGCCAATTTATATTTCTGCTAACACAATCTTGGAAGGCGATGAAAATGCTATTGTAAAACTTGTTGACCATGCAAACTGGGACACGCAGTTCAAACCACTGATCGGGCAGAAAGGGACAATATTGGAAGAAATAATGCCAGATCAAAGTATTACAACAGGGAATATAACAATTAGGGGATTCGAACTGAACGGAAACAGAGCCAATCAATCTGAACCATCAGGACACAGCTATTATCGGATGATTCAATTACAAAATTGCTATAATGTTACAATAAATGATATGTATATTCACAATGGACTTGCCGATGGCATACTATTAGAATTTGGAGTAGATATAAACAAAAATGAAGATATTTATGACATTAACTCTAAGTTTTACAACAATCGAATCCATTACGATGGACATGATGGGATATATGTAGGGCAGGCCACAAATTTTAAGATTTACAAAAACGATATTACCAATACACGAACAGATGCAAGTATAAGATTGCAAAATTGCAATAATTATAAAATTCATAACAATATTGCTGGACTTGCACCCGACAGGCAAATGGCAGGCTCTGCCGCTGTTCATGTAATGAACCGTGGGGATGTTATTGCTGATGATATCGAAATTTATGATAATTTCTTTTATGGTAATCAAGTTTGGCACGGCATCTGGTTAGAGCAACTAACAGATGGTGGTGCTGGAACACTAAACTCTCAAACAGGTGTTTATATTCATAATAATGTTATTTCTCAAAGCAAATTAGCCGGGATTGGAATTTACGGCTTTAACAATACACGCATTGAAAATAATCTTATTGAAATAAGCGCCGAAGATGCGGGAATTACATTTTATAGCGGTGATCCTGTAAATACTTCGTTATCAGGCTTTCAAACCTTCGTGAAAAATAATATTATCGTAAGAAATGCCACCTATGGTATCAACAATAAAAAGCCATCGATTCATACTTTCGTCTCAGACTATAACGATATCTATGGCAATATCAGTGGAGACTACAACAACACGACATCAACAACTGATATCCATTTGGATCCTTTGCTGCCTTCTGAATATGAGTTGCATAATGGTAGATATTATAATGCAACAAGTTACCATATTTTTAGCTCATTTTGGGCAAATGCCGATGGTGAAGAAGATAGTGAAAATTCTGCCTGTAGAACTGATTTGGGAGCAAACAAAGTTTGGCAGATTTATCATTTAAAATCAGAAAACGGACGTTGGGATGGCACGCAATGGACGAATGACACCAATACAAGCCCTTGTATTGATGCAGGCGATCCAGCATCTGATTATTTTAACGAACCAACTCCAAACGGAGACAGAATAAACATTGGAGCTTTTGGAAATACCGAGAAAGCATCAAAAACAAATTGATAACAACAGTTATAGTGTGTTTCCCCTCATGATTTGGGCTGCGTCAGCTCTTTCATTATCCTGTCATTGACGACAATAATTCCATCCCCATCGGCCATGAAGTGATGCTCGGGGGTGAGGACGATGCCCTCAAGTACCAGAGGGATGTCACGCTCTCCGGGGTGGCTTTCGAAGCTCTTGCGTGGGCAGGTACCCAATGCCCAGAGTCCCACGGGGATGGTGTGGGTGATGTGGGTGTCGCGGACGTAGCCGTGGATGAGGATGCCTGCCCAGTCGTTCTGGTACGCGAGTTTCATGAGGTTTTCCCCCACCACCGCGTAACACTCAGCGGCGACATCCACCACGGCGATGCGGCGATCGCCGGGCTCTTTGAGGAGGGCGATGAGGGGGGTGTTGTCCCGGGTGAGTTTGAGGGTGGTGATGGAGCCATGGAGATGCTCCACTCCTCCGTACGATCGGTAACGGGGTGCGAGGACTCCGACACGCTCTTGGTAGGTGTCGCATACGTCGGCGGTGTAGAATTGCATGGGAGGGTTCCTTTTTGCGCGTTAAGTGTTACGTGTTATGTTTGGGGTATTATACTGAGTTTGGAGGGAATATGGGATTAGGAACCAGTGACGCAACACATAAAATCCATTCATGCACTTATGTTATAATACCTCATTGCAAAGACATATTTTATGCTATACCAAAAAGGTGTCCAATGAGAAAAAAAACACTTACGCTAAAGAAGGTGTCGCTCCACGATACCAATCATCATAGTTTTATCTTTGGATTGACGGGGGATGCCCTGTTGAAGATGATGACATCCATGACCGCACAACACTATTTTGAAATACATGGCACGTATCCTCCTCGACTGGATAAGACAAAAATGACCGTGAGGCATATGAAAGCGTAAGCATGGATTATTTTAATGACTATAAAGATATGCTGCAACTGTTTAACAAATACAAAGTGAGGTATCTGGTAGTCGGTGCCTATGCAATGGGAAATTATGGCTACAGCAGGCATACGCTGGATATAGATTTGTGGATTGAGAAATCTATGGAGAACGCACAAAATATCCAGAAAGCGTTTGAAGACTTTCCTGTTCCTTATGAAGTCACGGTAGAAGACTTGAATACTGAAAACCTTGTGTTGCAGATTGGTATAGATCCCATGAGAATTGATATACTGACAGATATTGATGGGGTTGATTTTGAGAAAGCATGGAATAACAGGACAAACAACAGCCTGTTTGGCGAAGAGATTCACTTCATAAGCATCCATGATCTCATCAAGAATAAAAGTGCCACCAGCAGAACCAAAGATAAATACGATGTCCTGGAATTGAAAAAGCTTCTTACCACATCTAAATCTTAAAAAGAATACAATATCACCCAATAAAACCAAAAAAGAAGCTGTATGAAAGTTGTCACCGGGGTTGTGGGCAATGATATCCATGTCGTGGCCAACCGTCTTATCGAAATCTCGCTGCAGGAGCGGGGGTTTACCGTGTTTAATCTCGGGGTCAATACGTACCTTGAGGAGTTTCTCGATGCGCTGGTGGAGACCCGGGCCGATGTGCTGCTCATCTCGTCGCTCAACGGGGAGGCCGAGGGGTGGTGCCGGGATTTGCAGTATCTCAAAAGCTCATATGATTTCGACGATGTGATTTTTATGATCGGGGGCAATCTCGGGGTAGGGGAGATGGATTCAGAGGAGCTGGTGCCGCGCTTCAAGGGGTATGGGTTTGATCTCGTATTCCACCAAGTAGATCTCAATGAGGGGCTGGATGCTCTCGAAGCCCTCATCGCGGAGCGTCGGTCATGATGTGTGTATTGCATTTGAGTTCCCTGAGAAATCGCCGGTTTCACTCGATAGCTCTGGCAGTCGCGAATGTGAGAAGCGTATACGAAAGACAACTGCTTGTCTTTCGTAGCTTCGGAACCGGAGCGGTCGGAGCGAAGCGAAGCCGTGGAGGCAGGCCCCTTGCAGGGGTGGGGTGCTCCTTGGTCGCATCGACCGGACATACTCCAAGGAGATACACATGAGCTTGCTCCAGCGCGAACGGGAGATCATTACCCGCAACGAATACGCCGACCGTTTTGACTTCGACGAGATCGAAGAATTTATCCGGGGGGCAAGCAAAAATCTCTTCATCTCCCACCGGTTCAAAACCTCGGACAAGATGCAGGTACAGCCCCGGGGGGGCTTCCCGACGTATGAGAAAGTCTATCGCCTCTACGAAGAGTTTATCGAAGCCGGGGTCGATGTGCTGCCGCTGACGATTGATTCGAACACCCGCCTCAATGACTACGCTACCGCCAAAAAGATGCTCGCCCTCTCCGAAGCCAACGACGTCGATATGCTCAACGGCTATCCGCTCATCAACCACGGCTACCGCACCACCCGCCGGATGATCACCCATTTTGATACGCCGGTGAGTCTGCGGCACGGGACACCCGATGCGCGGCTGCTGGTCGAGACGGCGCTGGCTTCGGGGATCTTCGAGATCGAAGGGGGGCCGATCACCTATCTGCTCCCATACTCCAAGAACTTCCCGCTCGACAAGGCTTTCCTCTACTGGAAATACGTCGAGCGAGTCACCGCGCTCTATTCCGAGCTGAACGAGCCGATTAACCGAGAGTCGTTTGGCCCCCTCTCAGCCACCCTCCAGCCTCCGGTGATCGTCATCGTCATCCAAATCATCGAGATGCTCCTCTCACTCGAAGAGGGGGTTACGTCATTCTCGGTGAGTTTCTCCCAAAGCGGCTCAGTCACGCAGGATATCGTCACCTCCAATGTCCTCAAGAAACTTGCCCGCCACTATGCCGACCGCTTCGGCCACACCGAGGCGCAGGTCAACCTCGTGTATCACCAGTGGATGGGGGCGTTCCCTTATGACAAAGAGAACTCCGACGCCCTCATTACCACCGCCACCGTGATCGCTGCGATGGTCGGCGCAGACAAGATCATCACCAAGACCCGCAATGAAGCCTTCGGCATCCCGACCAAAGAGGCCAACGCCCGCGCCGTCTCAAGTGTGCAGTACACGCTGGGGATGCTTCAGGGGCTGCCGGTGGTGGGGGATGCCGAGGAGGAAGAACACCTCGAGCGGATGGTACACGAGATCATGGAAGCGGTGCTCAACGAACCGGCCGATACTCTCTGGCGGCAAGTGTTCAACGCCATCAAAAAAGGGCTCATCGAGATCCCTTTCTCGCCGCATATCATCAACGCCAACGAAGTGATCACCGTTCGCGATCCGCAGGGCAATATCCGCATCTACGATCGGGGCAAGTTACCGCTCTCGGATGCTTCCTTCGAGTACGAGCGTTCCCGGATCGCCCTGCCGGAGGGGGAGCGGGTAGTGGACAAGATCATCCGCGATATAGGGATCATGCTATGAGTCATCTGCTGTTTGATATCGGAAGTACCTACTTTAAGGTGTGCGAAGACGGGGTGATCGGGCACCATTTCCGCGATTTCTCCCGCCCCATCCATGAGGATCTCCGTGCCAAATGCGGGGCGCAGATCGACCGTCATGCCTCTGAGGAGATCCGCATCTGCAGTTCGGCCAACGGGGGCTTGAGTACCCTCATCATCGGATTGAGCCAGTCGTTCAGCCTCAAATACGCCACCAACATCGCCTACAACTCCGGGATCAACATCATCGACACCGTTCTCTATCGTGATATCGAGAACACACCGATCCCCGGCGGGACAATCGATGTGGTGATTTTGGTTGGGGCGATTGATGGTGCTGGGGGGCAGTTTGATGAGCGACTGATCACCTTTCTCTCCCAGATCAATTATCAAAATATTGTGTATGCCGGGAGTGCGGATGATCGGGCATACCTGAATGAAACGATCCCCGGACTCGTGGTGCTGGAGAATATCCTTGACGGCAAGCTGAGGCTGGAGGAGTCAGAGCTCAAAACCTACCTCACCGACCTCTACCAGGCCGACATCATGGGTAAAGAGGATATCAAGGAACTCTACGCCATCACCACCAATCAAATCTACTCCACTCCCTACATCGTCAACCGATCCCTAGCGCAGATCCACACCCGTCTCGACGTGGTCGATCCGTTTGTCCTCGTCGATATCGGCGGAGCGACAACCGATATCCACTACAGCCGCGATCTTGTGCGGGATCGGCTGGTGACCGAGGGGGGGTATGACCGGTTGGTGTTCAAGAAACTCGGCGTCTACAAATCGCGCGAATCCCTCATCTACACCGCCCGCCACAACGAATACGTCTACGAACTCCTCGGCCACCTCGGTGTGACCGAATCGATCCTCGAGGAGGAGGGTGAGGCGGCGACCCGGGTGCTCATGCAGCTGGCGATCTTCCTCGTCCTCTACAAAGTCTCCCGCCACCATGCCGACTACGTCGAGCTTCATCTGGAAAACCTCAACTCTGTGGTCTTCACCGGCGGGATCACCAAGGTGCTTGGCAAGGAGGATGTGGAGCGGGTCGTCCACTTCTTCTATGCCAAGATCCTCCGCTTTCACGAGATGCCCCGTATCGTGATCGACCATGATTACGCCGTCTGGACTTATGAGTATTCTCAATTAGGAGTAGGGACTTCAGTCCCGTCAGGTAGGACTGAAGTCCTGCCTCCAGATACAACGACCCCGATGTGACCAGTAATTACCAAAAGGAGCTCCCATGACCGTCAACACCGTCCGCGCCCTGCTCGAAAACGCTGCCCGTTTCGCTCCGGAAAAAACCGCACTCATACACGATCATCGTCGCTTGACCTACCGGGAGATCTTGGAGCGTGTCAACCGGGTCGCCAACTATCTTGACACATTGGATCTGCCGCGTGGCAGTCGGATCGGGATCTACTCCGAAAAAAGTCTTGACCAGATCATCGCCATCCTTGCCATCCTCTCGACCGAACACATCGTCGTCCCCATCACCCGCCTCCTCAAGCCCGAACAGGTGCGCTACATCATCGACGATGCCGGGATCGAGACCCTCATCACAGGGGAGCGCAAGATCGATACGTTTCGTCAGATCGCTTTTGAAGGGCGGCTTATCAGTTACACGGCTGCCGAGGAGAGCGACGTGTCGTTTGAGGAGATCTACAAATGCCACCCGGCCACCTACACGTGTAGCATCAAGAGCCACGACAATGCCGCCATTACTTATTCGTTCAGCACCGTGGGCAATCCCAAAGGGATCGTCATCGACCACCGCGCCCTCGTGGATGGTGCCCGGATCGTCTCGGCCTATCTCAAGCTTACCGATGCCGATATCCTCTCAGGGATCCTCTCATTCAACCTCGACTACGGTCTCAACCAGATCTTTGCCACCTTCTACACCCGCGCGACGCTCGCACTCCATCGGTTTGTCCTCCCGGCGAACTTTTTCACCCATCTGATCCGGGATGAGGTGACGGTGCTGCCGCTGATGCCGATCCACATCACCGAAATGTTTGACGAAGAGGCGCATCGTATCCCTACACCGGAGCAGTTTAACCGCCTCCGTGCCGTCACCTCCTCAGGGGGCAACCTCACCCCCCGGATGATCGCCAATCTCCAGACCCATTTCCCCAAGGCCGCAATCTACTCGATGCATGGCTTGACCGAAGCGTTCCGCTCCGCCTACCTCGAACCTGAGCAGATCCACATCCGCCCCGGCTCCATCGGCAAGGCCGTCCCCGATGTGGAGCTCTACATCCTCAACGAAGAGGGGCAGGCCTGTGCCCCCCGTGAAGTGGGCGAGCTGATCCACCGGGGTGCCTGCATCTACAAAGGGTTCTGGAATGCCCCCAGAGCCACGGCACAGCGGTTCAAGTCCATCGCCATCCTCGAGCAGGTGATCCATTCCGAAGGGCGTCTGACCGACGAGATTGTCGTCGCCAGCGGGGATTATGTCTATGCCGATGAGGAGGGGTATATTTACTTCGTCGATCGCAAGGACGACATGATCAAAACCCGGGGCTACCGCGTCAGTCCCTACGAAATTGAAAGTGTCGTGCGTGACCACCTGCCGCACATCACCGAGTGCGCTGTCTTTTCGCTGCCGGATGATGCGATAGAGGAGGAGATCGTCCTCGTGTACAACGCCTCCGGTGAGCTCTCCCCAAACGAGATCCTCTTCGAGCTCAAGCAGCACCTCCCCCACTACATGCTCCCCGGCCAGATACACTACAACACCACCATGCCCCGCAAATCGCTTCACTCCAAAGAGATCGACAAAGGGGCGTTGCGGGAAGAATTAGTGAATAGAGGGTAGAAATTTTGACATTGTCTATTTTGTTTGGGTATAATACTTCCATGAGCAAAATAGACAAAGAAAAAGAGTATATCAATATGCTGAAAGTCTATATGGGTATATTGATTGCTCTTTTGATAAGTGACATATCGGGAACGGTAAAATTGTTTCAGAAAGAGGAAATGAATACCGTTTTTTGGTTTGGAATTGCATCGATCATATTGCTATCGCTGGCGTTTATTAGATTGGCCAAATATGCCCATCAAAAAATTGACAAACTGGAGGATTTGTAATGACCATAGAAACCATAGGATTAGTCATAGCATTGAGTGTAGCTTTGTGGGCAATTATGTATAGTACTTATGAGATCATGCAGGATTCGAACTGAGGCGTGAGCCCAGTGTGGTCACTCTTTCAAATCAGGAGCAGGGGCTTCAGCCCCGTCAAGCAGGGCTGAAGCCCCTGCCTCCAAGTTTCCACCAAATCCATAACTCAACGGGGCTGAAGCCCCTACTCCTGTAAAGTACACGCTTTGGAGTTATGAGACAAGCAAATAGCACACCTCCCGACGGCACACTTTGGAAGCGGAGACTTCAGTCCCGCCCCATCCCAAACAGGATGGGAATCCCGGAGTGAGGCTAAAGCCTTCACTTTCAGATTGTGGTGTTGTCTTCTCTCGTTACAAAGCTCCCACCACAGGACAGCAAATATCGAAGAAGACACCCTTTCGCGGTAGTTGGAGTTTGCTGAATAAATGTTGAACGCATAAAATTACTCCTGATTTTAAGCGGGGGGGTACAATTATGTCAGAGATTTTAAAATCTCAAATATTTTGATAGACAAAAGGAGTGGAAATGAGAGTTGCAACGATTGCCATGGGATTGGGTCTTGGTGCGTTTTTGATGACGGGATGCGGGGGACCGACTGGCGACGACAAAAGTGATATTGTGGGAACGTGGGTAAAGGCATGCTACCAGCCCAGCATGGATTCAGACAAAGGAACACATAAAACATACACTTGGAAATTCACACAAAAAGAATTTTCGTATTCAGCTACATATTATTCAGACGAAAACTGCACGCAAGATCCTGTGGCTGATGGTAAAGGTGGTGGAACATACAGTATTGGCGGAAAGGCAAAAGATTCAAGTGGAAAAGATACCACCGAGATTAATTTTACATATACCAAGTGGAATGATGAAGATATGAATAGCACGAAGTACTCAATGTATCGATTTGATGCTAACGATGGCTTGCTTGTTGCAGGGAAAAAGGGAGAAAAGGACGGTAAAACGCCAGAGAATAGGAAGAATTATATTGGATCTCATTGGAAAGGGGCAACAAAACAACAGTAGATCTTCTCTCGTTACGAAGCTCCCGCTTCGTAACACCCCATTGGCGATAAATTAATTCCAATATCTACATTTCAGTATATTTTTTATCATAATACTACCGTATTTTCATATATTATTCGGTAGTGTAGTACTGTATTTTAGATAAAAACATCATACATGTGGCGTATTGGTGTGGGAGAATTGTCTGTTGTTTTGCGTTTCGTATACACTCCCACGTGGAACGTGGGAGCGAGAGAAGATTGAGCCGTTCCTTTTATGGGTGATACTATGGTATTAATCCCCTATGGGAAAAATAGATGTGGTCAAAGAAAAAATCAATTTAAATCGTTCCCAACGTCCTCGTTGGGAATGGCATATATCCCGCACCAATTAACTTTGGCGTATGCGCTCACAAGTTTTGGTGTTATACATCTCCTGAACAAGACCATTCTCAAAAAAATTGATTCACTGGAGGAATTATAAAATGGAATTATTATTAGGATTGACCGTACTGGGTGTGATTATTTTTTTGAGCTATGAAGCGTATATCGCTACGCTTTAACTTCAGGTACCATTCCTGCATGATAACCCTGCTTCGTTGAGTAAAATTATCTTGTACGCTGCATGGGCACAAAGACGAGTGAAGGCTGAATATCAGGAAAATTCTGAATCATACTCTCATAGTCGGGGTTGTTTCGCAGCGCTTCGATAACCACATCGAGGGGTTCAGTGAAATTCTCCTCGAGATCATATTCGTCACCGGCAGGGACAAACGCGAGGTGTTCATGGGGTGGATCGAAACGGGCATCGACCCCCTCTTTGTTGCCTCGAGGATCGATGCGGTACCAGCCGTAGTCGTGCAGATAGACGGTGTTGAGACCGTGAAGGCAGTAGATATCGGGTCGGTACTCCGAGCAGCTCAGGCGCTGGTACGCTAATCCCGCCGGGATGCCGTTGGCACGGAGGAGGGCGGCCAGCAGATGACTCTTGGCATAGCACCACCCGGTACGGTGCCGAAGCACTTCGCTGGCGGTGCAAGTGGTCACTGAGGCTTGCGTATCGCCGCTGTGGGCGATTTCATCCCGGACATAGAGAAAGCATCGTCGGGCGATTTCGACGTCCGTCGTATACCCCACACTGAGACGCTCAGCCAGCGCTTTGACTTCGGGGTGGCTGAAGTCGAGGATATCGCTCTTGGCAAGGTAGGCATTCATTGCAGTGCCTCAGATACGGCCGAGAGTGCATGGATCTCCGTGGTGTCAAACACCGGTAGCGTCAGATCCTCTTGAGAAATAAGCATCCCGATCTCGGTGCAGCCGAGGATCACTCCTTCGATGGCTTCATCCCGTTCCATCCGTGCGATGATCTCAAGGTAGGCTTCTTTGGATGCGCTTTCGACGGTGCCGAGACAGAGTTCGTTGTAGATCACTTTGTGGATCAGGTCGCGCTCGTCGGCGTTGGGGATGATGACGTCGATGCCGTTGTCGATGAGGATCTGTTTGTAAAAATTCTCCTCCATCGTGAAGCGGGTGCCGAGCAGTCCGATCCGTGTGAGGCCTTGGCTCTTGATCGTATCGGCGGTGGCCTGAGCGATGTGGAGAAAGGGGATGGTGATCCCTTTGCGGATCTGGGGGAGGAGTTTGTGCATGGTGTTGGTGGCGATGAGGATAAAATCCGCCCCGGCACGCTCAAGGGAGAGGGCTGCCTCGTGTAAAATTGCCGCCGCTTCGTCCCAGCGGTCGGCATGTTGGAGTTTTTCGATGGTGTCAAAGTCCACCGTCACCATGACTGAGCGGGCATTGTGTTGTCCGCCGAGGCGGGCGTGAGTTGCTTCGTTGATGATTTGGTAGTAGAGGGCGCTTGATTCCCAGCTCATGCCGCCGAGGATGCCGATGGTTTTCATAAGTGTTCTCCTGTGGGTGTATTGGTGAGTGTTTTATACATGATGCGTGCATCGACATACCCCAGTCGTGGGTGTCGAAATGCTCCGGGGAGGCGTCCGACGGTCGCAAAGCCCAGTCGTTCCCATAACGCAACAGCACGGGTATTGGTCTCAATGACGAAATTGAATTGCATGGCCCGATATCCGAAGGCCAGTGCCTCGTGCTCGGAGTGCCGATACATGGTAGTTGCCACCCCTTGCCCCTGTGCTGACTCAGCGACCATGTAGCCGCAATTGCAGACGTGATCGCCGCCACCGGTTTGGTTGGATTTGAGATAATAGGTGCCGACGATCGTTTCACCTATGAGTGCTACATACGTTTGACGAGGACTCTCCATCCAGACTTTTCTGGCTGCCTCAGGGCTCATGTCTTGAGGATAAGTGTACGTCTCCCCGGCACGAATAACCGGCTCGAGGATCGACCATATCGCTTCCCAGTCTTGCGGGGTTGCCGGGCGCAGGGTCATTGGATTACTTTGTTGATAATCTGATGGTAGAGAGTGCCGACAGGTTTCATTGGTAGCCTCCTGTAAAATGTAGTGCAGGCTGGTACTCAAAAGAGCTGTGCATGAGTCCCCAGACGCATCAAGACGATCGTGTCGTCGCTCTCTTCGAGATAGATCACCAGCATGTCCCCGCCAAGGTGAAACTCTCTGCAATCCTGAAAAACTCCAGATAAGGTATGGTCTTTGTACTCTGCCGGTAAGGGTGTTCCTTCTCTGAGGGTATTGATGCTGTGGACGAATTTTTCAAACTGAGAGTCACTCAGCCGGGCGTTTCTGAAATCTTTCAAAAACTTTTTGTGCCGCCTAATCTTCATGGGCGATTAGCTCATCAAAAGAAAACGCTTCGACATCGATCCCTTTTCGCGATTCGTCAATTACTTTTTGGGTCTCTTTGTTGGGGATTTTGATTTCAAAGGGGATACCGTTGTGGTGTTTGATCTGCTGATAAAAGAGTGTGATGGCCTGGGTTGCGCTTAGTCCAAGCTGCTTGAGGATTGATTCTACGTCCCCTTTCAGATCCGATTCGATCCGAGCATTGATGATTGCATTTTTCATGGAGACTCCTTTCTATTTGTATGACAAGTGTAACACACATTTTCTTTTGGTTTTCTGAAGCCCTTTTAAAATCAGGATCAACCATAGCCTACATGTTACGATTTCTATCGCTCCGTAAAGAAAAAATACATTTATGAAACCTCCGCTTTCTCATATCACGATATATCCAACCTCAAATCTTTTGATACCATCTTGATAAAATCATCACGCAAGTTTACCTCTTTTGCCCTCTGCTCAAATCCAGAAACGATCTCCATGGTATGGGAGATAACATCGTTTGCCCATGATTTCTTGATCATATTTTCTCGTGCGATAAACAGCAGATCATCCAATGAAAAATCATTGGTTTTTCCTCGGATGGTGAGCTGGTGGTTTTGGGTGTATCCGGCACCGTTGGCGTAGGTGATATCGTAGGCAGGAGTGATGCTCCAGTTGCCATGCTTGTCCATCTGGAAGGAGAAATTTTTGGCATGGTCGTCTTGATTGCGTGCGATGACATTAAACACCATTCTTCGGTACTGCTCCTCTACATTGCTTTGTCTGCCGGTGATGTGCATCGTTAGTCTCATGAGCAGATCATATGAGAAGTGTCCCGGGAGATTGAAGTTGGTGTGGGTCAATCCAGCGACGGTGTGGGTATGGATGCGATCATGACCATCTCTATCAAACCGCTTGATGAGAAAATGGTGCAATCCGCTCTTTTCGAAAAGCTGAATATCAGGAATCGTTATCCCAGCATCTCGTGCCATGGACATATAGAGGTATTCGAGTTTGGTGTATTCTCGGCTTGTATCCTCTTGGGAGTCAAATTTGATAAGCCAGTGTTCAAATCCGTCAGGCAGACGCTCATGTGTGCCGTTGGTCATCTCGTTGGTCTCAGGGTTGTATCCGATGACCGCTTTGGCTCGGGCACCGCCTGTGGATGCTGAACTCTCCATGAACTGGAGCATCGTATCGATCACTTCAATCGGCTCTCCGGAGACGATTCTTTTGGCACTTTCATAAAATGCCTGTATCTCGATTGTATCACGCGTCGTATCATCAAAGCGCTCGGAAGGATGATAGCTGATCGCCCCCATCCCTCTCTGACCTACAAACATCAGCTTCTGAATCGCACTGAGCGCATACGGTTTTATCCCTTTGGTCTCAAAATATCGCTCGATTACCTTGGTGCCAAATCGATCCGGAAGTGAATCGTGAAATACCCCTGGAAGTCCAGAAAAATATCGCTCGTCATGATTGGTATAGATTCCTGATAGATCCAACGGCAGTTTCAGGGGAGAGATTTCCAGCCCGGAGTCCCTAAACGCTCCATCGTACTCAAAATAGACATGCCCGTTGTCATCGTAAAGCGTTCCAATTTTTTGACCATAAATATACGGTACGACTTCGTGGATCATTTCCGTATCCTTTTGGGGAGGTCATCCTTTTTCTTGATCTCTTCGATTGTTTTGTAGTCTCTCTCTTTGATCAGTCCGTTGATGTTCTCATGCATCCTGAGGGCAAAAAGGACTTTGAGGAGGTTTTCCAGTGAAATCTTATGATGGTAAATGAAGTTTTTGTAAGTCGGTAGCGGCACGGACGCCCTGATCGAGAGCTCTTTTTGCTGAAGGTTTTGTCTTTTTCGCTCTTTTTCTATGGTCTCTGCCAGCGTAGTGATTATGCTTTTTGGGGTGTTCAATTCGATCATGCTATTGTCCTTTGAGGATATTATAGCATATTTTATATCTATTTTATATACTTTAGATATACTATTATAGCTTTAATCAAGATGCAATTCGCTCTCCAGCAACCCCAACCCCCGCTCCCGAATCGCCTCAGCTTTGTTAAAATGAAATGTCTTAAACTCAGCCGTGTCAGGTTCGAGGAGAGTGAGGTGCTTGCCTTCGGTTTGGATGCGCTTGATGGCGGCGCGGGTTTGGTTGAGAATCAGCAGGCGCATGGAGCGCTCCATCATCTCCATGACATTGGCCGTCTTGAAGAAATTGTCCGGTAGGGTGGGAGTGAAGGATCGGGTACCGAGGACATCGACGGCCAAGATGTAGTCGTGGATCGCTTCATCCAGGGCGAGGTTGGCGCAGAGGAAGCCGTCCCCGAGTACCCGGTCGTCGATATGTTGCTCTTCAAAGACCCCCGGGATCGCCATTGTGGCCAGCAGGGCATCAACGAGTGGGGTGGAGCTCTCTGGCGTAAAGAGGTACTTTTCTCCGGTAAACAGATCGGTGGCGATGAGGGTGAGAGGGATGGCCGTGTCTTGCAAGGTACGGTCGCCGAAAATGCCTTCGAAGATCGCCCGGATCTTACGCTCTTTGACGATCGAGTTGCCGTCAAACGAGAGGTTGAGCCAGCGGCTGACTTTGACGAAATCATCCATGTTGTTGCGAATGTGTTTTTCATTCAATCCGATGGCCAGCGAAGCACCGACGATCCCGCCCATGCTCGTGCCGACGATCTGTGCCGGAGCGAGCCCGGCTTGCTCCATGTCGTACAAAACCCCGAGGTGGGCGATCCCGAGCGCTCCGCCACCGGAGAGGACGAGGGAAAATGGGTGGGTGTCGAGGGGGTGCTTCATGGTATTTACCCGTTGGTCGCTTCCCAGGCACTAAACGCGTCGTCGAAATAGACCAGGCGCTGCTTTTTGAATTCGCGGGTGGAGTAGAGTTTGCTGTACTCTTTGAGTCCCGTCTCAGCGGCCATCTCCTCGATGAGGGTGTCGCAGGCCTCCTGGGTCTTGGCGTGTACCATCGCAAAAAGATTGTACGGCCAGCCGGGGTACGTCGGACGCAGGTAGCAGTGGCTCACGGCGGAGAATTCGGCCAGCATCTTGCCGTACCGCTCCCCCTCGACCTCGGGGACACTCCAAACACTCATGGCGTTGGCGGAAAATCCGGCGCGGCGGTGGTTGAGGATCGTGGCAAAGCGGCGCATGACGCCGGCATCTTTGAGCGCGTGGGCGATGGTGAAAAATTCGTCATAGGTCATTCCCAGCCGGTTGATTGCTTCCCGGAACGGCTCTTCGGTGACGGCGATGTCCTTCTGGAGCTCTTTGATCACCTCGATGTGGCGAGGGGTGAGATCGAGGGCTTTGTGGGCAGCTTTTTTGACCTTCTCTTTCTTGGCGCGTTTGCCGGTAGTGTCCATTTTGACTGAGATTTTGAACATTTTGATGGTCGGCAGGATGATGGCATCCTCTGCACCAGTTTGCTCCTTGAGGATGGCGATGGTGCGTTCGAGCCCAAGTGTGCTATCGGGAGCGACGGCCATCGTGAACCATATGTTGTAGTCGTGGTTGCGCAGGTAATTGTGGCTGACGCCGGGGTGGGCGTTGATGATCTCGGCAGCGCGGTCGATGTCGGTCTCGGTGACTTTGAAGGCAACGAGGGAAGAGGTATAGCCCAGTCGCTTGGTATCGAAGATCGCCGAGGTTTGGCGGATGATCTTTTCGTCTTTGAGTTTTTGCACCATGGCCAACACTTCGGCCTCGGTGGTGCCCAGTTCATCGGCGATGGCCTTGAAGGGGCGCTCGGTCATGGGAAAAGCATTTTGCATCTGATAAAGCAATGTATCGTGCATGGGGAGTCCTAAATCGTTTTGGGGTATTATAGCCAAAGAGAATTTCAAAGGATGCTTGCGCCTAAAATATCTCCTGTTTTTTTGAGCTTTCTATGCTATCGGCGGTTTCACTCGATAGCTCTGGCAGTCGCAAACGCAAGCGCCCCTTTCAGGGGTTGGGTGCTCCTTTGTCGCCATCGAGTGAAACCTTAGCACATGAGTTCAAAGGTATAAATTTTGATAAGTTCAAAGGAAGCCCATGGCCTACTTCCCCATGTTTATGGATATGCAGGATCGCAAAGTGCTTGTTGTCGGCGGCGGCGCGATCGCCCATGAGAAGCTGGAAAAACTCGTCCAGTTTACCAAGGAGATCACCGTCATCACCCCTGAGATGTCGGCCGAGACCCATA
>WFSU01000025.1 GCA_015485845.1 Nitratifractor sp.
ACCTGTTCGTTTTTTATGGAAGAAGTTGCACCAAATGGGTGAAAGAATTTGGGGTGGGCTTCTTCCTCTTAGGTACCTAATTATAGGGCAATTGTGGTTATTCTGTGATTGGGTATGGATTTTTTAGGGAGAACTTAGGGGTCAGGAACTAAATCCTAAATATGTTACAATACTCTATCCAGATACAAACACAAACAGGAGAGAAGACAATGGCACGCCGACCACGTATCGATATACCGGGGTATCACCATGTTGTCAATCGCGGAAGCCAATATCTTTTCTGACGATAAGGACAAAGAGACGTTTCTGCGTATCCTCTGCAAGGCATGCAGGGTCTATGATGTGATCGTGCATGACTATTGCCTGATGGACAACCACTACCACCTGCTCATCGAAAATGCTCAGGAGAACCTCTCCTTGTTCATGCGGCAGGTCAATGCAAACTACGCCATCTATTACAACAAAAAGAGCAAACGGACAGGACACCTCTGGCAGGGGCGGTACCGTTCGTGGTATATCCATACAGAGGAATACCTCTATCGTACGATCAAATACATTGAGTTCAACCCCGTGGAGGCAGGGATGGTCGCGCATGTGCGGGATTACCCCCATACACTGGGTTCACGGCTGCTCAACGCAGAGACTGTGCCCCGCTGTGCCCGGGATTCGATGCTTGTACGCGGATATGACATTCAAGAGCTGGCAGCCTTCCTCGAAGCGCCTTTGGGCAAAGATGAGGCGGCTGAGCTGGAGGCACAGAGAAAACAGAGTGTCTCGGTCGAAAACAAACGGGTCAAACATAGAGAGAAAAAAGAGCTGGCGCGTTACTTTGATGATGGCATGAGCAAAGCAGACAGAAACAAAGCTGTCTATGAGGCGTACCGGGACGGACACACGCAGGCGAGCATCGCGCGATACCTGGGGTTGAGTGATGCGATGGTCAACATCATCGTCAAGAAATTTAGGATTTAGTTCCTGACCCTACTGACCCTATTTTGTTGATGCTGCGGACGTTGACGAAGAAGATGCTCTACTGAGCGTATCATAAGGCATCCCTGAGGCAAAACAAACTATAATGACTCCCTATAACAGGGGGTTTGATCGTGAAAGTCAGTGTGTGGCATGTGTGGGGTGTTGTTTCCCTTCTCTGCTGATGATATCGGGATGCAATCCGGCTGAAGAGTCGGGCAATCCCTTCGTGACCGTCTGGTCGGTGGGAGAGGGGAATCGTACCATCACCTTGCCGACCGATCCTGACTCTACGTACGATTACCGGGTCGAATGGGGGGACGGTACTGCGGATACGGCACTCACAGGACGTGCAACACACACTTATCTTAGTGCCGGAACTTACACCGTCAATATCCGGGGGATTTTCCCCCATTTGATAATGGCTTCCGGCGATATTTTTGCTTCGGTCGATCGCGATGAAGCGGATAATGCCGCCAAACTCATCCGGATCGATGCCTGGGGGGATATTGTCTGGTACAGCATGGCAAATACTTTCGCCCATTGTGCCAATCTCAAATTGGCAGCTACCGACAAGCCAGACCTCACCCATGTCACGTCCCTGCAAAATATGTTTGCCGGGGCGGAAATGTTCGACGGTGATATCGGAGACTGGAATGTCTCGGGTGTCACGGATATGTCCGGGATGTTTTATGAGGCGACCCATTTCAACCAGCCGCTTCAGGGGTGGGATGTATCGCATGTCACGACAATGCGGTCGATGTTTGCGTTTGCCCGTGCCTTTGATCAATCACTCGAGCGCTGGGATGTTTCGGCGGTGACCGACATGACGGAGATGTTCAAGGGGGCTGCTGCCTTCAACCAGCCTGTCGGCTCCTGGGATGTCTCGCATGTGACGTCGATGGCCGGGATGTTCGAGACAGCCCGTGCATTCGACCAGCCCCTGTGCGACTGGAACGTCTCCCGGGTGACCGATATGCGTCGGATGTTCCGGTTTGCCCGAGCCTTTACGCGGCACGATCTGCGCTGCTGGGATACCGCATCGGTTACCCGTCGGGATCATTTCCTCGATCATGCCGGCAGCGACAATCAGGAGCCGGAGTGGGTCGCCGCCGAAAACACCGGCACCGTCCGTGTCGGGAAGGTAGCAGTGCAGTGAGACGGCGGTGGGAGAGGGGTTTCCTGATCTTTGCCGGGATGATACTGTTTCTCTCCCTCTTCCGGCTATATGGTGTGAGCGAAATCAGTATGGATTACGGTCTGGTCGAGGGGGACTATGTCATCGTGGACAACTACTCGGCCGGAGTCCATGTCCCTTCGTGGGGGTTCTACATCGACCGTCACCTCTATGCCCACGAAAGGGGAATCCGCCGGGGTGATCTGCTCGCCTTTCGTCATCCGCTCGACCGGCGCCTCTATCTCAAACGCTGCGTTGCTCTACCCGGGGATACCCTGTTTCAAGCCGACAAACATCTCTACCTCCAGCTCGAGACCAACAGCACCCGTACCGAGACTTTTGCCCGGGAGCACGGGCTTGAGAGTGTCCGCAGAGATGACGGGGTCTGGCTGGTCGATTCGTATGCCCACTACTATGGAGTGAGCCACGATCGGCGGGTGGTGGGGCCTCCCATACTCCTGACGTACCCCCGGACGACGATCCCGCCCCACCACTATTTCATGATGGGCGATCTGAGGGACAATTCTACCGACAGCCGCTTCTTCGGCCCCGTCCCGTACGACAATATCTATTACAAAGTCCGCTGGATCATCAAAAAAGCCCGATCGATGGATACACTCTCCCGCGTGAACATTTTCTGACAAAAGCGCTGCTGGGCAACGCAACCAAAATTTCTAATTTCTAATTTCTAACTTCTCATTAAATAAAATTCCCGCCGGAATTTGGCAAACCTCCCCGCCATAATCGCCTCTCTCATCTCTTTCATCAGTTCTTGATAGTAGTACAGGTTATGGATCGTTCCCAGCCGGAAATAGGTGAGTTCTCTGGCGCGATAGAGATGCCGGAGATAGCTGCGGGAGTAGTGTTGACAGGTATAGCAGCCACACTCAGGGTCGATGGGGGTTTCGTCCGTGGTGAAAGTGGATTTTTTGATGTTGATCTTGCCGAAGCTGGTAAAGAGGGTGCCGTTGCGGGCGTTGCGGGTGGGCATGACGCAGTCGAACATATCGACGCCTCGGGCGACGTTTTCGACGAGGTCTTCGGGGGTGCCGACCCCCATGAGGTAGCGGGGTTTGTCGGTGGGCATGAAAGGGGTCGTCCACTCGACGGTGTCGTACATCGCTTGGTTGGGCTCTCCGACGCTGAGTCCCCCGATCGCGAAGCCGTCGAAGTCGAGTGCGGTGAGTTCTTCGGCTGACTGTTTGCGAAATCCCTGGTCGGTACCCCCCTGAATGATGGCGAAGATGTTTTGATCCACGCCGATCCCCTCCGACTGTTTCTGTCGGTGGTAGGTGATGGAGCGCTCTGCCCAGCGGGTGGTACGGGCGATGCTCTCCCTGATGCGCTCCGGTTCGGCGGGCAGGGCGATGAGATCATCGAGGATCATCATGATGTCTGAGCCGAGGTTGTACTGGATATCGAGGACTTTTTGAGGGGTGAAGTGGTGGGTGCTCCCATCGAGATGTGAGCGGAAGGTGATCCCATCCTCGGCATACTTGACATTGTCCGAGAGGCTGAAGGCCTGAAACCCACCGCTGTCGGTCAAGAAGCTTTTGGGGAAGCGGGTAAACTGATGCAAACCGCCCATTTGCGCCACTGTTTCATCACCGGGGCGGAGGTAAAGGTGGTACGTGTTGCCGAGGATGATCTGAGGTTCGAGGTGCGTTTGCAGATCCACCGCATCGAGGGCTTTGACGGCGCCGACGGTGCCGACGGGCATGAAGACGGGGGTAGTGATAGTAGAATGAGCCGTAGTCAGCGTCGCAGCACGCGCATCGCCGTCGGTGGCATCGAGATGAAAATCCATTATGGTATAATCCTGTCAATAAACTGGTGCCATTGTACCCAAAAAGAGAAAAATGCAGAACATATTGATCCTCGCCGACGGCCGCGAAGCCGAACATTTCCTCCGGCGTATCGGGCAGAAACGCATCGCCGACAACCGCTACACGGTTGTGATGCCCCATCCCCTCTCCGGCGAGACACCCCTTCCGTCTCACATCGCCGTACACCGTTTTGACCCGACGAGCTACCTCAAGCTGCGCCGAATGCTCCATGAGGAAGCGTTCAACATAGTGTTTGTCGTAATGCAGGCGGCAGAGGAGGGGCAGGCGTGCCTCGAGATCATCCGCTCAGTCGACCCCCGACTGCCGGTGATCCTCCTCGATCCGACGGCGCAGATGGAGGCACACAATGACAGCGCCACCCACCTCGTCACCGTCCCGGAGCTCATCGCCGGTCGCCTCTACGATCAGCTCCCCAACGTCCCGCTGGTCGCACAGAATGTCGGTCTGGGCCAAGGCGAGATCATGGAGGTGCTCGTCCCCTACGGCAGCAGTTTCGCCTATCGGCATGTCGGTTCCATCGCTCAGGTCAAATGGCGCATCGCCGCTATCTACCGGGATCAGAAACTCCTTCTCCCTACCAATGCGACGATGATCCGCCCACAGGATACCCTCCTGATCCTCGGTAAACCGCAGGTGCTTACCAATCTCTACTACAGGATCGGCCAAAAGGAGGGGCGTTTCCCTGAACCATTCGGGCGGGATCTCTATCTTTTGCTTGACCCTTCACTAGAAGGGGTGACGACCCTCGCTCGTTTGCAGGAGGCGATCCGTTTACAAAGACAGACAGGGGATGTTCAATTGTACATTCGAGTGGTGCATCCCGGGGACTTTGCCCAGCTCGAAGCGATCCGGTCTGAGGAGAGTGAGACGGTTCATATCCAGGTGAGCTACGGTGACACGCCCCCTGAGACGATCCTGATCGATGACATGATCGACTATGACATTGGGATGGTGATGATGGCTCCGGCACTCTTCAAAAACCCAGCGATTGCCGGGGAGCTTCTCGGGCGCAAAAAGCTGGTTTATCTCTTCGGGGAGACCCCTGTAGATCGCGTGGAGCGATCGGTCGTCCTGATGGGGAGTGAATCGGAGATGGAGTCGATCTCCTCGACCCTTTTCTATGCCTCGGAGACGTGGGGGTTGGAACCGTGCCTGTGCTGGTACGATCCGGAGGGGGATTTCGCCGATCGTCAGCGAGTCATCGAGCACTACGAGACCCTCGCCCGGATCTTCGAATCCCCCATCACCATCGAGCGCGAAACCCTCAACCCCATCCGTGCCCTCGAATCGATGGAACCTGTCCTCCACATCGTTCCATTTACTGCGGCGCTTCTTGAGAAAGATTGGTTCAAGTTTTTCTCCACCCAGCTCGGCGACTACCTCCTCGACTCCCCCCGCCACCCCAAACTCCTGATCCCGGCGGAGGAGGGGTGAGGCGCGTGCTGAGTGTTACGTGCTACGTGCTACGTTTAGAGTGAGGGTTTTAGCTAAATCCAAACACATCATTAACTCATTTCCGATAAAATACTCCCCAAATAATTTTGCAAGGACACCCCCGTGATCGTCCCCATTCAACTTGCGCCGACTGCTCCTGTCACCTACGACATCACCATCGACACACTCCCCAAGCTGACGTTTGACCGCAAAGTAGCGATTGTTACCAATCCGACCGTATCAGCGTTGCATCTCGATTATGTATTGGAGCGGATTGAGGTGCCGTACATCGAGGTGATCGAAGTGCCGGACGGGGAGGAGTACAAGAGCCTTGAGACAGTGGTGAGTATCCTCGATCGGCTCTTTGAAGCGCGGTTTGATCGCAAGAGTCTATTGATCGCCCTTGGGGGTGGGGTGATCGGGGATATGACCGGGTTTACGACGAGTCTGTATCAGCGGGGGATTGGGTTTGTCCAGATCCCGACGACACTGCTGAGTCAGGTCGATGCGAGTGTCGGGGGCAAGACGGGGGTCAATAACGCCTGGGGCAAGAACCTGATCGGTGCTTTTTATCAACCCGAAGCGGTCTACATCGATCCGCATTTCCTGACGACGCTGCCTGCGCGGGAGTTTGCCGCCGGGGTGGCCGAGGTGGTCAAGATGGCGGTGATGTTTGATGCGGAGTTTTTCAGCTTCCTCCAGACGCATGATCTGCGTACCCCCGAGGCGATCCGTGAAATAATCCGCCGCAGTGTCACGCTCAAAGCCCACGTGGTCAATCAGGACGAAAAAGAGGCGGGTATCCGTGCTGTGCTCAACTACGGTCACACCTTCGGTCACGTCGTCGAGAATGAGACCGGCTACACTACCTATCTGCACGGTGAAGCGGTTGCCATCGGGATGGTGATGGCCAATGAACTGGCGCAGCGGCTCGGGCTTCTCTCGGGCGAAGAGGCCGGGGCGATCCGGGACGTGCTTGCGGCGAATGGACTGTCGACGACGTATCGGATTGCCGACGTGGAGGCCTTTTATGAACACTTCTTCCTCGATAAAAAGAGCAACCAGGGGGCGATCACCTTCATCCTCCCCGGTGGGCGTATCGGTACCCATGTGATGCGCAATGACCTCGACACCCAGACCGTCAAAGAAGCACTATCAGTATTCGGAGAGACACAATGAGCCGGGTGCGCTTCGTCCTTGCTCTCCTGCTGATCAGTGGATTCTTGGCTGCCGGAACTCCGGCGGAGGTGAACGGGACGCAGGTCGAGGCGGCTCCCCCTGCACCGACGGCTCAAAACGTATTTGTAGCCGAAAAACTCAAGAAACTGCGTGCGGAATATGATGCGATCGAAAAAGAGGAAGGCAAAGGAAACGTCTGGTCGAAGATCTACAGCAACTACACTACTTATCAGGATCTCCGCAAGCGTTTTGACAAGCTCTCCAAGTGGATATACATCCTGACTAATACCAAAAAGAAAACACCCGAAGAGGAGAAGGAACTCCACAACGCCCGGCTTGAACGGGAGACCCTCCAGGGGAAACTGCAACTGCTGAAGGAGTATCAGGATAATCCTTTTGAGAAGCTCCTTACACCCCCCAAGGTCGATACACCCCCGACCATCGGCAATCCGTTTGCGATCATCAATGCCATCTCGTACAAGAAAAAACTCAAAAGTGACCAGAGAGCCTACGCTGCCGTCCACGCCGATCTGCTCAAGGTAATCGACCGCCTCAAAGAGAGATCCCACATCCTCAAACAAATGATTTCGCTCGATCTCACCAACAAAGCCTTGCACGCGAAATTGAATGCGATCGAACAGGAACTCGAAACCCTCAAACCGGTCGAGGAGATTCTCAAAACCACCGAAGGGGTTTACGTCAAGAAGATCGACGAAGCGCGGATCAAAGTCGACAGTGATATTCGCCGGGAGATCAGCAAAGCCCTCCTGATCATCATCGTCGTAGTAGGGTTCTTTCTCCTGTTCCTCGCCGCCAAATTTCTCATCCAGCGTTACATGTCCAAGAAGGAGAGCTTCTACCTCATCAACAAAGCCCTCAACTTCATCTTCCTCAACGTCGTGGTGCTTATTCTACTGTTTGCCTACATCGAAAACGTCAGCTACCTTGTGACGATCCTCGGGTTCGCCTCAGCCGGTATCGCCATCGCGATGAAAGACTGGTTCATGTCGATCCTTGGATGGTTTGTGATCGTTATCGGCGGGAGTGTGCATGTGGGAGATCGGGTCAAATTCGTCCGTGACGGGGTGCAGTATGTCGGGGACATCGTGGACATTTCCCCGCTGCGGATGACCATGCAGGAAGACATCACCCTTACGTCGTACATGGTCAACCGCCGGTCGGGGCGGATCATTTTCATCCCCAACAACTTCATCTTCACCGATATGCTGGCCAACTACTCCCATGCCGGGCTCAAAACCGTGTGGGACGGGATTGATTTTACGATTACGTATGATTCGAACGTTGCCAAAGCGGCGGGAATCGCCAAGGAGATCGTCAAGAAATACTCCAAAGGGTACACCGACATCACCCGGAAACAGCTCAACAAACTCCGCAAAAGCTACCACCTGAAAAACACGAACGTCGAGCCGCGTATCTACACGTTTATCGAGCCTTACGGCGTGAAGATCAGCGCCTGGTACATGACCAATGCCTTTGCGACTCTGACACTGCGCAGCACCATCTCGATGGAGATCCTCGAACGGATTTCCCGTGAAAGTGACATAGAGATCGCCTACCCGACCCAGTCGCTCTACGTCAACAAACATATCCCTGCCCCTGCCGAGCCCCTCGAAGAACATCCCTTCGATGCCGATCCGAGAGATTACGTCTGATGCCCGGCCAGCGTGTCCATTTCAAGACCTTCGGGTGCCGAACCAACCAGTTCGACACTCAGGTGATGCGAACCCGACTGAAACATTTTACGTTGAGTGAGGGGGAAGAGGATGCTGACACCATCGTCGTAAATTCCTGTACTGTGACCAACGGTGCCGATGCTTCCGTGCGCAACTACATCCGATCTGCCCGCCGCAAAAATCCCGATGCCCGTATCATCCTCGCCGGGTGTGGTTCTCACTCCAAAGGGGAAAGCCTCTTTGAATCGGGAGAAGTCTTTGGTGTCATGGGACACTCGGAGAAAGAGCAGATCGATACCCTCCTCATGCGCGAAGAGCGTTTCTATGAAATCGGAGATCTTGCGCACGTCGACCAGACTATTGTGACGGAGTTTGTCGGCAAATCCCGGGCGTTTATCAAAGTGCAGGAGGGGTGTGACTTTGCCTGCTCGTACTGCATCATCCCTGCGGTGCGGGGTGGAGCACGCTCGTATCCACTGTCGCAGATCGAAGAGCAGGTGCGGGTACTGGCGGCCAATGGTTTCGGAGAGTTTATCCTCACCGGCACTAATGTAGGAAGTTACGGCAAAGATATTGGCAGCTCGATGGCAGAGCTGCTACAACGTCTCTCCCAATTGCGTGGCGTACGGCGCATCCGGATCGGGAGCCTCGAGCCGATCCAGATCGATGCCGCCTTTCTCGAACTCCTCGATGAACCCTGGATGGCACGGCATCTGCACATCGCCCTTCAGCATACCAGTGATGCGATGCTCTCCCGAATGAACCGACGTAATGCGTACGCGTCGGATCGGCGGCTCTTTGAGCACCTTGCCGAGCGGGGATATGCACTGGGAACCGATTTTATCGTCGGGCACCCGGGCGAGAGGGAGTCGGAATGGCGCGAGGCGATGGAGCGGATCGAGCGACTGCCGCTGACCCATGTCCACGCCTTCACCTATTCACAGCGGGACGGCACTGCCTCGGCGGATATGCGTGACATCGTACGCGGTGACATCGCCAAAGCCCGGCACCGGGAACTGAGTGAAACAATTGCCGAGAAAAACCATGCGTTTCGTCAAGCCCATGCGCATGATCTGGACGTATTGGTTGAGGGAGGCAAGGGTGGGGTCTACAACGGTCTTGATCAGTATTTCAACCGCATTCAAATCCATTCTTCAGAGGATCTTGTGGGGAACTGGGTGAGGGTGGAGGCGGCGGAGGTATTGCGGGAAGGGAACAGGGTGGAGTTTTTGTAGGGTGCGCAATTGCGCACCGAGAATTGGTTATTGGTGTTATTGGAAACTGGATTGACATAGGGGCTTGGACTTCAGTCCAACAAACGCGTCAGTGTATCTTTGTCTTGGATATTTTTAAACCATTTCGTGGGACTGAAGTCCCAGCCCCTTTTGCTGTTACCGCACCATAACGGGCAGGGGCTTTTCTCCGTCGACAAATTGAGTATGGGCTCCGGGGTATGGTGCTCCGAGTTGGTTGCCCATTTGTGCGTCAGGGCACTGCGAATGGAGGGCATAATAGACAGCCGTCTGTATCATCGGCTCCCGGGGATCACCCATCGTGTACTGTAGATCATCCAGAGCCGGGCATGTGGGGGAGATGCCGTGAGAAGAGGAGCGGTTACCTGCGGCATTCTCCACGTAGAAATTGATCAGGTAGTATGTATAGTCGTTGTGGGTGATGGCACGCATGCCGACATTTTTGCCGTCGGTAGGGGTGCCGATCACCACCACATCGTCAAGGTAAGGTTTCAGGCTGTTGATCACCAGCTCGCTGGCCGATGCCGTCTCCCGGGTCACGAGGAAGATTACCCGGCTGAGATGGAGCGCATGACTCGGAGGCGGAGAGGTGAAGAGATAGTCGGTGTCACTGGCACGGAAGCGGTCGTTCCAGCGCAGATGGGTGGCCACTTCACCGGGGTGACTGCCGTCTAGATACTCCATCAAGCTGACTGACTGACTGATGTCCCCGCCGCTGTTGTAGCGCAGGTCGACGATCATCTCATCGACATCGGCCGAAGCGAGATCTTCAAACCGGTGAGCCAGTTCATCGGCGAGTCCTTCCGAAAAGCGGTCACAGCGGAGATAGCCGAATGTCTTGCCTCCACTCTTGAATATGCGGTCGAGGGTCACGTGACGGGTATAGTGCTGTGGGGTGAGGGTGACGACGATCTGCTTATTCTCCCGTCGGAGGGTGAAACGGGTGGGTTCATCCAGTTTGCGAGCCTGGATGCGAACGAGGTTGGCATTGGCATCGTTTCCGTTGATTTTCAGGAGAGTATCGCCACGCCGGATCTTGCCCCATGCCGGAGAGTAGATTTGTACATAGTTGACGACGAGATCCGTTCGAAAGCCAATCCCGAAACCGATCGCATCGCTGTCTAAAAAACTACCCAACTCCTTCGGCTCCACCTGCAGGGCAAAACTCCAACGATCAGATGCACCGAACTTCTCGGCATCTATGAGTGCCTTGGGTGTGTCGTATTGTGCGAGATTGATCGCATCGGGCACCCGATCGTACCAGAGATACTTTGTGTGGAACAGGGTGTTCAAAAACTGCTTGTCGTCCTCCGAGAAACGGGCAGAACTCGATGGTGTTTTTACGCCGACATCATCAATGCCTTCGTAACTACACCCTAAAAAATCCATACCCAATCATAGAATAACCACAATTGCCCTATAATTAGGTACCTAAGAGGAAGAAGCCCACCCCAAATTCTTTCACCCATTTGGTGCAACTTCTTCCATAAAAAACGAACAGGTTGATTATAATGCAAACCCTA
>WFSU01000026.1 GCA_015485845.1 Nitratifractor sp.
AATGTCCTGCGGTCGTTTTAGCCGACTGTCTGGCACCGGGGATGCGATTTCAGTCGCATAGGTGAGGCTGAAGCCCCAGCCCCTTGGGTGCATTGCTCTTCGGGGCTGGGGTTTCAACCCCACTTACCACCAAAAAAATATGACAATATGACACATTTTTAGATTTTCGCACACAAGTACGCTATGATTTCTATGCCCTTTTTGGAGAGGGTTGTGTTTTTACTTTCGGTTGAGTGGGCGGGCTTGAAAAGAGCGATGCCTTCCGGCATAGGCAGGGTATCTTGACTGAAAGGGTACGCTATGGAAACTTGGTTTTCTGTACTTGCTTTAGTTCTTGGAGTGGCAAAGATCACAATTATGTGGCTGAGTTACAAAGAGAGCAAGAGGCAAAAAGACACAGACTGCGACAAGTAGTCGCACAAGACTTCAGGAGTGAGCGCTCCTGAGGTTTCTGTGTACCCTTTCCGTTATTCTACTCGAAACAAGTTTAATTTTGTATAAAATCTCTCTAATCAAAGTTACACATGCAATTTATTCGATGGATAATACCGGGGGATGCGACTTCAGTCGCATAGATGGGGCTGAAGCCCCAGCCTCTTGGGTGCGCCGAGAGTGGTGTTGTCGTTGTGAATTATGTTATAATGATAAAAAAACAGCAATATAAATCTGAAGGGAAAACAAATGAACAGGGTTGTTCTTGATCAGCTAAAAACACTAAAACCTATCCTGAAAAAACGATATGGGATAGAGCAATTTGCTATTTTTGGCTCTCAGATAAGGAATGATTACACTAAAAATAGCGATGTGGATATAGCTATAACAAAAATGAAACACAGAGATTTTGATAGTTTTATGAGTGCGAAAGAATTTTTAGAAAAAAATCTCAAACAAAATGTTGACCTTGGTTTTTTTGATTCAATGAAAAGTTTCATTAGAAATGAGATAAAAAAGAGATGATTTATGTCTAAAAGGAGACTTGAATTTTTCTCTTGTTCCATATCTCCCGATAGGGGACAGGTGTTTATGTCCTGACTATACATTGACAAGCATTCCCCCTCGGGAGATGGGAAACGAGAGGGAGTATGGCACAAAATAGCCCCGACCAATCTAATAGGGTCAAAGCCCCAACCCCTTGGGTGCATTGCTCTTCGGGGCTGGGGTTTCAACCCCACTTACCACCAAAAAATATGACAATATGACACATTTTTAGATTTTCGCACACAAGTACGCTATGATTTTCATGCCCTTTTTGGAGAGGGTTGTGTTTTTACTTTCGGTTGAGTGGGCGGGCTTGAAAAGAGCGATGCCTTCCGGCATAGGCAGGGCATCTTGACCGAAAGGGTACGCTATGGAAACTTTGTTTTCTGTACTGGCACTTATGATTGGTGTAGCGAAGACCGTGATAGCATGGTTGAGCTATACAGAGAGTAAGAAGCCAAAAGACACAGACTGCGACAAGTAGTCGCACAAGGCTTTCAGGACGTAGGACTCCTGAAAGCTTCTGTGTACCCTTTCCGTTATTCTACTCAAAATAAGTTTAACTTCATATAAAGCCAATCCGCTATTTTATCTCCACCTTGATGTAGGCGCAGGCTCGGGAATGGGCGGTGTCGCCGGTGCCGTTGATGTCACCGAGATCGATGGTGACGTCGGTGCCGCTGATGGTGCCGTTTGTGTTGGTGATATTGGCACAGTCGCATGCTGTCGCAATGTTCCCGGCGGGAGTGCTTCCTGAGGCTTTGTATTCCAGGTTGTCCCTGCCGTCCCCGGTCAGACTGTCATGAATCGTCGCGTTATCGGCATCCCCATCTCCGGTATTATCCACCGTGAAACAATACCGGACGACGGCTCCGGGTATCCGCTTGGGATTGTTAGTTGTATTGACCGGATCGCTGATGACAATGGAGGTTTTGGTGATGTGCATGTCGGGCATGGCGTTGTTGTTGTATCCATCACTACAGATAAATGGGGTGCCGCCAACAGAATCATTATTGTGATCGATCGTCATCAAACCCAGTGCGGTTCCGGATGTGGTGACTTCCCAATCTGAAGCATGATCATGATCTTCTCCATTATTTGTCAGAGAGATAGATTTCAGTTTTGGCATATTAGACGGGACAGTAATATTAGCATCCCATGATATGGTTGGGTTTTGTGTCGTCTCAGGGATGGGGTCAATAGCATTGCCAGACCCGTAAGATACATAATCTACTGGCACATAAAAAATATATGCCCCATCCAACTTGCTGACATCGGTAGCTGATCGTTGCATCAAAACAATGTCATCTCCACCATTGTTTAATATTTCTGTTCTATCCATATAAAATTTATGAACATTACTACCCGTATCGCCTGTGGTATTGGTACCATCTCCTATGTAAAGGACAATATAATCACCTTGTTCAACATGGACATCACCAAATAGATATTGGTGATTGCCTCCTCCGTCTTGATCATCAAAAAGAAGACCATCGAGTGTCCCGGCTTGTGTCACATAGAACTCTATAAATTCTTCATTGGCGTGACTGTTTGATGTTTTTTGACGGTATAAAATTTCATTGATTACCATATGTGCACTTGCTGGAACTGCTTTGGGGATTACGAAACTAAAATTATTTTTACTGTTTGTATCATTGAATGTGATGTTGTCAATATGCCACTTTCCACTACCATCATCTGTCATCTTCTGAGGTTTTGCCTTGGAAAGGTCATTTCCTTGAACAAAATACAAATCTCCACTGAAATTTTCAATATTAAATTCCGGATCATCCACATCCACCTGTATACTGACGTTATGTTCATTGCCTCCTGTTTTCTCGGCGTGCCACTTTCGGACGAGGATTTTCCCTCCAGCCGGTGCCCCTGTTTCTGTCCATGTGGCACCCCCATCATCATTCGACCAGATGAGAAAACGTTTATCATCCGTACTCAAAGATGTTGCCCTCCCCGCATTGGCTGAAGTAAAATCACTGGTCGTAGCCATTGTTACAATCGCATCAGCATTGATGGACTTGGAGATTTTCTGATCCAGACCCGATTTATCGTCCCTACCCAACCCTGCTACATCATTGCGGTACTCACTTGGACCTTTCCAAATAGTATCCCCATCGCTGTTGAAATAGTTTTTCTTTTGCGTTAATGTGATACCATATTTGATTGCCAGATAGGATTCAACTTTTTTACGATCATTGTTTGCCAGTGTATCATCATACACAACAACTTCAGCTATGTCACCCGGCCAGAAAAAACCACCGTCATTATCTTCGGTTTTCCCCGCACCTATACGAAAAGGGTTTTGCGCATTTGCACTGAAGGCATCGGTATGATTATCAAGATTTTTACCTTGAAGATAGATCCATTTTTTTACTTTCCCTCCATTTTTTTGAGTCGATTTCGTTGTAAAAATCTGATAGTTATCATCTACTGTCCCTCCGGTAAGCTTCTTCCACTCCCCATCGGAACCAAAACCACCACCGGTACCTGTCCAATATTCATATCCCCGATCATGAATTCTCAAGAGATGTCCTTGACGCGTAGTTCCAAAAAAAGAAGATTCATTTCTTGTACACCAAGGAGTAAAATCTCCTGAATTGCCTCCCGAATATTTTGTAACAATGAAAACTGTTAAATTTTTTCCATTCAACTCAGAATGATAGTTCACATCCATAAAATCATCGGCTCCATCAAACCGAACTGCCGGGTTGAAGTTTGCAATATTATCCGTATTGGTTGGTTTCTTGCTATTATCAGATTGTGTGGCATCCCAACCGTTGATTGACTTATCATGCCAAGTAGAAACTGTACCAGCTGATTCGCTATCCGCTTTGAGCCACAGTTGAAGATTATCGCTAACATCCCCTGGACTCGCGCCAAAGAGCACTGACGGCAAAATCAGCACAGATAGCAATGCCAAGGCATGCAGCACCCGTCTCACTTCACTACCCCCTCAACCACCTTCTTAATATCCTCCTGATCAAACTTCATCTTGACCTGAATGTAGGGGCCCTTGTGGCGGTAGTTTTGCGCCGAGAAGTCTTCGTCGGCGAAGCCGGCGATGTTGTAGCCGAGGGTGAGTTTGGCGTTTTCCCACGGGGTGGTCTCGACGTACACGCCGCCGCTGTAGTCCATGTTGCCCGCTCCGTAGGCGTGGAGGATGCTTCCCTGCGCTCCGATCGCCCACGTGTCATTGAGATTGTATGTCGCATCGAGGCCGAGGAGGTCGACCCATCCGCCGTAGTTGACGCCGTCGATCGTGTCGAGGGTGTATTTCAGCCCGTACTGGAGGCCGATTTCCCAGTGGTCGGTGTGGTAGATCGCGGCGAAGTTGTTGATGAGCTTGCGGGTGCGGGTCTCATCGGTGACGGTGCGGTCGTAGCGGTCGATGTAGTCCATGCGATCGAGTGCGATCCACGGGCTCATCTCATCGCGCCAGGCAAACGCCAGCTTGGCATCGATGTCGCGGTGGAGGTCGGTGGCGTTCCAGCGGGTGTGGTAGCCTACCCCAAATGCGAGGCCGAGGTTTTTGTCTTTTCGGATGTAAAGACCCAAATCGACATTGAGTTTCTTGTCCGCTCCTTCCCGGCGCAGACCAATCGATCCATCCCCGCTGAGACGCTCTCCCTCATACCGGGCAGCAAGATTGAACGCATCAAAACCGGCACGGGTGGCATTGTGCTCGGCGATCCCTTTTTCGTACCCGGCACTCAGTTTCCAGTGCTTGCCCGCATCCCAGTGGTGGCTCAAACCAAACGTATCGTACGCCCCGAAGCCCCGCTCGGTGGCATCCATCAGGCGGCTGAGTTTGATCTCGCCCCCTTTCCACGGCTTGTAGGTCGCCCCCATCCGGGAGCGCCACGTGATCCGGCCGTTGCTGTCGCTGCGTTCGAGGGAGCCAAAGAGCGATGTGTTTTCGTCCACTTTGTAATCTGCCCCAAAGGTCGTACGGGTGGGAAACTCTTGATCCTCGTTGGCTCCGAGGCTCTGATCGTGACCGAGAGAGAGCTTGAGCTTGCGGTCGAGGAAATAGCGGCTGAGCTTGAGGGTGAGCTGATTGGTGGCGGCTGTGGCGGTGTTTTTGGCGTAGCGGTAGCCGATCGAGGCACTCCAGTTGATGTCGGTGTAGCTCAGCGTCGGCTGGAGGACAAACTCATCGGTGTAGGTGCCGTTGGCATCGAAGCGGCGGTTTTGGTAGATTGAGCCGTTCAGGCTCCAGTGTGTGTCGATCCGGTGGGTGGCATCGAGGCCGATCTTGCGGGTGGCAGAGAGGACTTCGGGGAGGTTGCCGAGACCAAAAGCGGCATCCTGATAGCGCCAGTAGGCACGGAGGCTGGTGTTGTCGTCGGTGTATTTCCATCCCACTTTGTAGGCGTGTCCGATGCTGGTGTTGGCTTCGTGGGTGCTGCGGGTCAGGGCGTACTCGGCATGGAGTTCGCTGCGCTCCCCGAGCTTGAGCGTACCATCCACTCCGCCGAGCATATCGGCACCATCGCCGTGCTCCTGCCGGATCGCTGTCGCGCCGATCTGGAGTTTGCGATCGTCGGTGGTGTAGCTTGCCCGGCCGCCGTAGGTGTAGTATTTCTTCCCATCCCCTTCGACGTCGTAGGTGGCGACGATCGTCCGGGGGTTGAACTGCCGGTCGGTACTGTAGATGGGTTCTTTGAAGTAGAGCTTGCCGGTGTCGTAGTCGATGGTGTAGTCGTGCCACCGCTCGAGGGGCTTACTCTCAAGGACGATCTCCGGGCGGTGGCGGTCGCGCACTTCGAGGGTGATCGCCTCGGAGCCTTCGATGAGGGGGGTATGGGTCAGCGTGTAGTAGCCCCGCGTCCCATCGCCTCGCAAAGCATCCCGATAGTGGAGTTTGTCGGTTTTGGCCGCAAACACCACTGTCTCGACATTCGCCCCCCGGTATTCGGCACGCCCGCCGGTGAAGTCACGGTTGTAGCTGGTAAACTCACCCCCCTTGATGGCGGTATGATAATCCCCGAAGAGGTAGGTGTAGGCACCTTTTTCGAGCTTGAGGTAGAGCTTTTTGGTGCTCGGGGCTTCGTTGCCCTGATGGGTAGCATCCTGATAGATGGTGTAGTAGGCGTTAGGATCGATGCTGTCGAAGAGTTTGCGATCTCCCTTTTTGCGCCCGCTGTCAAAGGCCATGGTCAGGAGCCAGTCGCCCTTGATTCGCCCTTTGGCGAAAAAGGCCAATCGTCCGTCAATATAGAGCCCTTTTTTGACATGCTGGTGATCCAATCCCTCGGCATTACCACTGAGGGTGCGGTAACCTATGGTGCCTTCCGCAAACCCCACGACGATCCAGGGTCGCAGGTGGGGCTTGAGGCGGACACGGAGGGTCTGGCTCCGGTCGCCATACAGGGAAAAGGTTAACGTCGCTTCACCCGCGATGGCGGTGGGCTTGAGGCGGACGTAGGCGATCCCCTGTGAATCGATGGTGTAGGAGCCTTTGCCGTTGCTCATTTGAGCGGGCTGGTGAGCGCCGTCGGTGGTGAAGCTGCCGACCATGCCACCCCGTAATGGATGACCGGAGGGGCCGAGCATCTTGACGGCCACAATCGGCTCATGGGTGCCGTCGGCTTCAAGATAGGAGTATTTGGGGAGAAAGGTGATCGTCTTGGGGGAGCGGCTCTCGACGTACACGGTGCGCGTCAGACGCTGGATCACCCGTTTGCCCTTTTTGACGATGACGGTGAAGGTGTTGAGTCCTTCGGCCAGATCGACCCCTTTGTAGTGCATGACCTGCATGCCCTTAGTTCCCCGGAAGAGCCCCTCATAGTTCAGCGCGCTGACTTTGTGACCGTTGAGGCGGAGTTCGACGCTGTGCCCTTTGGGGTAGAGGATCGCTACACGGGTCGAAGGGATATCGGGAATCCAACCTTTGGGTGGCCAGACGATGGCGGGCTTGGCGCCCAGATCATCCACCTCTTTGGGGGTGTACTGGAGCATGATGACTTGATGGGTCGGCTTCGTCCAGTTGTAATCCCCCGCCGGCACCTGTGCTCCGACACTCTCGCCGAGCACACGATCGCTGGCTTGGGTGATTTTGGTGATGCGAGCAACTTCCGCCTTCCCTTTGGCGGTCATGAACATCACATCGGCCACTTCACTGTGCTGATCCTTGAGGGTTTCGGTGTCGTAGTAGAGGATGGCGCGGAGCTCTTTGTCGGGGATAATATTGTCAGTGACCTTGAGGGTGAGGCTCGCTTCGCGCTTGTCACCCATCTTGACCACGAGGATGTCATCGTGGCGGATCGGCTCTTTGTCCGTAGTGGTACTCCCCTTGACATATCCCAGCCCATCAGACAGGGAAAGGAAGACTTCGGGATCGATCAGCGTCATAGAGGCATTGGTGCGCAGCGTCACACGGATGCGGTCTTTGCCCTGCTGGGTAATGTGCATCTCGAGCAGAGCATTGCCTGTGGCTCCGGGGATCCGACGGAGACAAAAGTCGGCTCGGTTGAGCCCCCCGTGATGCACCTCAACAAACTGCGACCGCGCCCGCCCGGCGAAGCGGGTCGTGCGCTCACACTGCTCGATCGTATAGCGCCCCTTGATGCTCTCGTCGTCGATCTGGACGACGTGGGTGCCGTTGGCCACATCCACAAAATGGTAGCGTCCGTCCTTGTCGGTAGTGACGTAGCGACCATCCTCCATGTAGAGCTTGACCCCTTCGATACCGCATCCCCGCTCAGGATGGGGCTTGCCGTCGAGTCCGACGACGGAGGAGGCGGGGACAGCTGCCCCTTTGCCGACTCCTTTGGTAGCATTGTGCTCACAAGGAGCATCGGCTTCGTACACTTGACCGAGGATGAAGCCTTTGGAGCGCCAGAGTTCCTCTTTGATCTTGAGCACGGTTTTGGCGACGTTGGATTTACCCGCACCCGGCGCACTCGCCCAGGCGGTATTGACGGCCTGATGATCGACGGTACCGGCACCGATGACGGCAACGTACGTCAATGTAACGGTAGCACCTTTGGCCAGTGCGGGGTGGATGTAGCTAAGGGTTTTGCCGTCGCTCGAGAGGGTGGGAGTGATCGACGTAGCCTCGACTTTGAAGCTGCCGGGAACGTACTTGACTCCATCGGGAAGGCGGTCGGTGATGGTGACGTTACGATAGCTCGCTTTGCCGATGTTTTCGGCGGTGACAGTGTACTGGAGGTATTCCCCGATACTGGCGACGTCCTTGGACTGTGCTTTGGTCACAAGCAGAGCAAACTCCTCCTCCACGATCCGCGCATCGGCTTCGACCCGGAGAGTTTGATGGGTGCCGTTGTCGACGTATACAGCGGTGATCTTGTCCCCGCCGGTCACACAGATCGCCCCGTCCCGATGATCAACATCCGCACTCATTCGTACAGCAGTGTTGTCGGAGCTCATCCCTGCCGGGCAGGGTTTGGTGTGGATATACCCGACAAAAACCCCGGTATTGGGACCGCTCTCCATGAGGTGGAGGGTTTCGATCTCTCCGGTGCGGGGGTTGGTGATGTTGATGTCGATCACCTGCTGGGTATCCGCATCGGTATCCTGATCGAGATCCCGCACCCGGATCAGGACAAGATCCCGCTGCCCATACTGACTCGTCGCCGAGGCATTGATATCCGAAGGCGTCGGCACCACGGTACCATCCGGCAACGTCGCCGGCGGCATCGCCGTCGTCCCGCCGGAGCCTTCGTAGGTCGTCGGCTGGAGGGTCTCAGGGGCACCATCCGGATCGATAGCGAGAAACTCAATCGTCGCCGGGGTCTGCGCGACGGTGAGGTTGACCTCATTGGTGGTGAGATTGCGATCGTCCCCGTCAATGGTGTAGGCCGCGTGAGCGGTATTGGAGATCACATCTCCTACATGAGCACCCCAGCCGAGAGAGGAAAAAAGGAGCAACAGCAATGGCAGTAGGGTGATGCGGGATAATCGTACCATTGGTGCTCTCCTTTCGTTTTTTCGTGTTACGAGTTATGCGTTACGTGTTACGCATTTTGTTTGACATATGTGCTTTTCGTATCGGCTATGCCTTGATGGGCTTGGCGGGTTGTTTTGTCTCTTACTGCGCATTACGTGTTACGTGTTACGTGTTACGCATTTTGTTCAACATATCTCCCCCGCGTAGGGTGTGCAATTACACACCACCATCGCAACGCGATTGATTGAGGTCTTCCCGATATGTAACCGTCCGAAGAAGGTGCGCTGTTGCGCACCCTACACGTGTTTCCCCTTGTTCCATATCTCCCGATATGGAACA
>WFSU01000027.1 GCA_015485845.1 Nitratifractor sp.
CCCCCATGCGCATGACCGGCAATCAATGTTTGGGCGTACGCGCCCACCGCTACAGCAAAGACCGCTCCGAGAATGGTTTTGAACACGTTGTTCATCTTGATGTTCCTTGTGATGGATCCGCGAAGTGACGCGATATCAAATTGTATCACAGAGGAGAGAAAAGTTACATTTTGTTATCGAACATGAGGAGATTATTGCTGCAAAGAGGCGAGTGTGAATCCAAACGTCGAACCCAAACCGGGAACACTGCCTATCTGAAGTTCTGTATGGTGGAGTCGGAGGATATAGTCGACAATAAACAATCCCACACCGATGGAATTGTCCCACGACTGGGTATCGGCACGGTAAAAGCGCTCCGTGATCCGAGAGAAAGACTCCGGGGCGATCCCGATCCCCTGATCGGTCACTTCAAAATGAGTCGAGGTCAAACGGGCAAGCACCTCATCTTCGGAGTATTTCAGTGCATTGTCGATCAGGTTGCTCAACACCTGTGCCATCATCATCCGGTCGGCGGTCACCCGGACAGGCTCACGCTCCACTTTCAGGACTCGATCCGGGTATTTCTGCTGGAGGTTCTCCACAATCTCATCGAGAAGAAGGGAGAGATCAAATGTCTCCATTCGGGGCTCGAGGGCGTTGTTCTCGAATTTAATGGCCAGAGAGAGGCGATCGATCATGTCGTTGATCCGTCGGCTGTTGCTGATCACTTTTTCGAGAAATTTACCTCGAAGCTCGGGAGTGAGATCGGGGTCATCATGGATGGTTGTTGCGTAGCCAATGATAGCAGCAACGGGGTTTTTGAACTCATGGCTGATGGCAGAGATGATCTCCCCCTGTTGCTGGGTGAGGTGCTTGAGCTTTTTGGTGTATTTGGCTTTCTGGCGGTCGCGTTTTTTGAGTTTGGCGGCGACTTTGGTGATTTGCCGGGCGATGGCATGGAGCTCGTCGCAGCACTCGACACGAACAGCGGTTTGGTCATACTCTTTGGCCAGCAGGTGATCAAGGCTGGTGTTGATCCGTTGGACATCGGAATGGATGAGCCGATTGGTACGCGTCGCGATCCAAATCGCGGCGATCAGAGCCAGTCCGAACAAGCCCATGATTTTGAGCCAAAGAGGGAGGAACTTTTCTCGGATCGTACTCAGAGGAAACGCCATCCGGACATACCGATCCCCTACCTTATGCGCCACATAGAGCATGTCCCGATCGAGTGTGGCGGAGTGGCGCACGGCACTTCCCCAACCACTGCTTCTCGCTTGAATCACTTCGGGACGGTTGAAATGGTTTTCCATCCCTTCGGGGTCGCGGTTGCTCTCGGCGGTGACAACACCATTTGCGTCGATCAACGTCACCCGTACATCGGTTTGCTTGTGGAAGGCGACAAGGGTGCGAGGAGTTTTTGAGGGTGTAGTGAGTGTGTACTGAGTGATAAGGTTACGCAGCATGGTACGATGACTTTCTACCTCCATCCCACGCAGCAGATAGTAGCCCGCCACCGTCAACGCGATCAGAAGGAGAACAAACGGCAAGGTCAGCGAGCGGAAATACCGCTGATCAAGTCTCAGCATAGCCGGTACCCGACCCCGCGTACCGGTTCGATGATCTCATGGATACGGTTCGGATCGATTTTAGCCAGGAGGCGGTTGATGGTGACATTGACGGTCTTATACTGTGCCGAGGCGGCATCCCCCCAGACACCATCGAGCAATTGATCGCGACTGAGGGCAATCCCGGGATGCTGGAGGAAAAAGCGCAGCAGATCAAACTCCAACCGGCTCAACGCCGCCTCCTCTCCGGCGATGATTGCGATGTGGCGATCCAGATCGAGCGTGATCATCCGGTGTTCAAGCTTCCCCAGCTGCTTGCCGCGTGTACGCCGCAGAATCGCCCCGATTCGCAGCAGGAGTTCGTTCATGTTAAACGGTTTGGTGAGGTAGTCATCTCCCCCCCGGTCAAACCCCTCCTCGACCTCCCGCTCCTGATCCTTGGCGCTGACGAAAATCACCGGAATATCATAACCGTTTTTCCGCAGATGCGCCACAAATTCACTCCCCTCTGTTCCTGGGAGGTTGCGATCGACGATCATCAAATCGACGGTTTCATCTTCGAGCAGATCTTCCACCCGCTTGGTGGAGAGAAATCCGGTCACCGCATAACCGGCTTTCTCCAGATGATACTCCTCGAGCTCGAGAAGGTCGGCTTCGTCTTCGATGATGACAATATGAGCTTGGGTCATGGGTGGCCGTACCTTCCGGGGATCAGAGCTTGAGCTTCCCGCCCTGATTGGCAAAATAAATCAATTTGACAATGGTGACACTGCGATCGGAAACCCGCTCGATCTTGCGCATGGTCGCCAGATAGCGCACCAATTCGCTGGCGTGATCCGGTGTCGCGTAGATTTGCTGAATGGTGTCCTTTTCGACGAGGCTGAAGATATCATCGCACTTGCTCTCTTCGACGTTGACGCGGCGATACAGCTCTTCGAGCTCCTCGGAGGGCTCTTCCATCGCGATCGATTCGACCGCCGCCCGCAAAGAAGCCAACGCGCTGCGCTGAAACGCCAACGAATTGTCCCGGATCGCTTCCATGGGAAGATCACTGGCGATCAACACGCGGACATTTTTTGCGTAGTTGCGGATGTAGTCGGTAATGCGTGTCAACTCGCCGGCAATCTTGAAATAGGCTACCACGACCCGCAGGTCACGGGCTTCGGGAGAGAAGAGTGCGAGTGTTTTGATGATCTCATTGTCGATCTTGTTGTTTCGGTCGTGAGTGTTTTTGAGCAGCGCACGTGCCTCGGCAGCCTTCGCATCGTCTTCGTTGATGCAGGCGTCCAGCGTCATTTCGTATGCGGTGAGGGCATCCTGCGCCAGCTCTGTGATCCTCTCCTGCGATTTCTCGAGGATTTTTTTGTAGTTTTCGAGCATTATCCGAACCTCCCTGTGATGTAGTCTTCAGTCAATTTCTGGTCGGGATTGAGGAAGATCTTCGATGTTTTATTATACTCAATCAAATCCCCGATGTACATAAAAGCCGTGTAGTCGCTCAAGCGGCTGGCTTGCTGCATGTTGTGAGTGACGATAGCGATGCTGACCTCTTTTTTGAGTTCGGCGATGAGCTCCTCGATCGCACCGGTGGAGATGGGATCGAGCGCTGATGTGGGTTCGTCAAAGAGGAGTACCTCGGGCTTGAGTGCCACCGCCCGGGCGATGCAGAGGCGCTGCTGTTGACCACCGGAGAGCCCCATGGCACTCTCATGGAGCCGATCCTTGGTCTCGTTCCAGATCGCCGAGCCTTGGAGTGCGGTGACGACCCGCTCTTCGATGTCGGATTTGTTTTTCATCCCGGAGAGCTTGAGCCCGTACGCGACGTTTTCGAAGATGGTCATCGGAAACGGGGTGGGCTTCTGGAAGATCATCCCCACCCGCTGGCGCAGGCGGATGAGGTCGTTCTCTTTTTTGAGTTCGAGGATGTCCTCCATCTTCGTATCCTCAGGATTGGCCAGAAGGATACGTCCTTCGTAACGGTTGCCGGGGTAGAGATCGTGGATGCGGTTCATCGCACGCAACAGCGTCGATTTGCCGCAGCCGCTCGGGCCGATGAGCGCCGTGATTTTGTTGCGTCGGATGGGCAAGTCGATGGTGTGCAGTGAAGGCTTGGGTGCTTCGGGATAGGTGTAGGTGAGGTTCTCCACCCGCATGACATCCTTCTGCTTCGTCGCTTCTTTTGTCGTGTCAAACTGAGAAATGGGTTCGGTGCTCATGAATCGGTCTCCTTGGGATTAGTGCTTGTGGCGGGTGAGGTATCGGCCGCCGAGATTGATGATCAGGACGATGACCGTCAGAATAAATGAGGCCGCCCATGCCAGATCCTGGCTGGCCGCATCGGGGTACGTGGCAAGGTTGTAGATGCTCACCGTCAGCGAAGGAAACTGGCCGCTCATGTCCATCGTAAAGAATTGATTGTTCGCCGAGGTGAACAGCAGCGGTGCCGTCTCCCCGATGATCCGGGCAAAGGAGAGGAGGATTCCGGTGGTGATTCCCACCTTGGCCGCCCGCAGGACGATCTGGAGGATGATCTTGTGCTTGCTGCCGCCGAGTGCGATCCCTGCTTCACGCAACTCTTTGGGGACGAGGGCGAGCATGTTGTCAGTGGTGCCGATGATGATGGGCACCATCATGATCGCCAGCGCGATGCTCCCCGCCCAGCCGTTGTACCCGCCAAACGGATCGACAAACAGCGCGTAGACAAACACCCCGATGACGATCGACGGTGCCGACATCATCACATCGCTGAGGTTGCGCAGGGTAGCAGCCAGCTTGGGGCTCTGACTGTACTCCCGCAGATAGATACCGGCCATGACCCCCAGCGGCACGGCGATGAGTGTCGCCAGGAGCGCCATGGTAAATTGCCCAACGATGAGGTTGCGTATCCCCCCGTCGACCAAGTCGTGGGTGAAGGTGCTCAGATGGGTGCTGCTGATCCCTTTGAAAACCAACGTTGTCAATATCCACAGCAAAAACCCGATCCCGATCACGGCCGAAGCGGTCGAGAGAGCAAGAATGAGTTTGTTGAGCATCAGGCGGTTCATTTAGCACCCCTTCCCAGAAAATAAAATTTAGCCAGTGAGATGATGATGAAGCTCACGACAAACAGTAGCAGTGCAAGCAGATACATTGAGGAGAGCTCCAAATCCTGCGCTTCGGAGAAGTTGTTGGCCAGCAGGACAGGGATCGACGTGGTCGGGTCGGTGATCTTGGAGGGGAACTTGAGCACCGAGCCGATCAAGAACGCCACCGCCATCGTCTCCCCCAGTGCCCGACCCAGCGCGAGGATGATCGAGCCAATGATCCCACCTTTAGCATAGGGCATGACGACATCTTTGACCACCTCAAACGTGGTGGCTCCCATCGCATAGGCCGATTCCTTGAGCACTGGCGGGGTGGTGTTCATCGCATCCCGGGTAATGGCGGCCATAAACGGAATGATCATAATCGCCAGGACGATCCCGGCGGTGAGCAAGCCCACCCCGTTGCCCCCGAAGGTGTGTTGGATAATGGGGGCGAAATAAAACAACCCCCACATCCCGTAGATGATGCTCGGGATCGCCGCCAGCAGCTCGATAGCAACACTCACCGGTTTGACGAGATTTTTGTGGGCGATCTCGGTGAGGAAAATAGCGATCCCCATCGAGAGCGGGACTGCGATCACCATGGCAATGAGCGTGGCCATCAGCGTCCCGGCAATTGGAATCAACCCGCCAAATATCCCCCCCTCATCGTCCTCACCCGGCTCCCACTGATCGATGCGCAAAAAATCCCACCCAAACGTGTGCATGGCATCCTGCGCATAATGAAACAGGATCGCAAAGATCCCCAGCAGGATAAAAAACGATAACGTTGCGGAGAGAAACGAAATGTTCCGGAAAAGTTTGCCGCTCATGGGGAGTCCTTGAAATTTTTGTGCTATTATAGTGCGTGTTGGTTACAGATCGGTTACGCAGTCGGTTCAGCCATCGATATAGCGCTTCTTCTTGGCGGGTTTGATCCGATGAATATCGGCGACAATGAAGCCGTCGATGGAGTTAAAGTCCCGATCATAGCCAAAGTCGTAGAAAGCCACACCCCCCGCTTCACATAAATCGGCATACTGCTTGAAGAGTGTCGGAATGGCGTACCCCATGTATCCCAGCTCCGCCTTGAGGATCTGGAGTCCTTCCCGATACGGTACTTCCTCAAACAGATCACGGCACACCGCTTCCATCCCCGAAGGATACACATACGGATCTTTGTGGGTCACGAGCGGTTCCGACGCGGTAAAGTGCCGGCGGTAGAAGTAAATAATCATCGCCTGAGCCTTGGGGGAAAAGTGCTCACTGAGGCTCACCGCACCAAAAAGATAGCGGATCGAGGTGTGGCGCCTGAGGTACGCCCCAATCCCCTGCCAGAGATAATCCAATGCCCGGGAGTTCCAATATCGGGGCTGGACAAAGCTCCTCCCCAACTCGATCCCCTGACGGATCGTCGCTTCAAATGCAGAGTCAAATCGAAACAACTCCGACGTATAGAGCCCCTCCGTATCGTGCAACTGGAGAATCTCCCGCCCTTCAGCCAGGCGATAGGCTCCGGCGATCTCCATCCCTTCGTCGTCCCAGATCAGCAAATGTTTGTAGTAGAGATCGTACCCATCGATGTCCCGCTTCCTGCCGCTCCCTTCGCCCACCTGGCGGAAGCTGATCTCCCGGAGACGACCGATCTCTTTCATGATGACATCTTCGGTATCGGTCTCATAGAGGATGATCTGTTTGCCATCGGAGGTTTCCCCCAGCTTCTCCCCCTCCTTGAGGGTGGTTTTGATGTCGATCCGCTCTTCGGGGGTCGCGATCTCGTTTTGGGTGTTGAAAATGGTTTTTCGGTTTTTGGCGACCCGATAAAAATGCTTACGGAGGAGCTTGATGATCTCTTTGTCCGAATGCAAGGGGAGCTGGTACGACTCGGGCGGGATCACTTTGCCGATATTGAAGCCGATGCTTTTGCCCCGGTATTTGAACATTTCATGCGGCAGGGTAGCTGTGGCCAGGGATTTATTGAACATCGAGAGTGTATAGAACGTACTGGAGTTTTTGGCCTGGATATGGATGGGAAGGATGGGGGCACGCATCTTGGAAGCGATCTTGTAAAAGCCGCTTCTCCAGGGCGTATCCTTGATCCCACTCGGTTTGACACGGCTCACCTCTCCGGAAGGGAAAAGGATCACCGCCTGCTCCTGTTTCAGTGCCTCGTACACGCTGTTCAGGGTCTCCTTGGTCATTTTGTTCCGTGTGTTGTTGACGGGGATGATCACCTTATTGAGGTTGTCCAGGCTGGAGAGAAAGGCATTGGCCACGATCTTGATGTCTTTGCGTACGGTTTTGAGTGTGTGGAGCAGGGCGATGGCATCCAGCGCTCCGAGGGGATGGTTGGCGATGATGACGACCCGTCCGTAGCCGGGGATGCGGGCGAGTTGATTGGTACGCACCGTCGTCGTGATCTCAAAATAATCGAGAATCGCTTCGATAAAATAGAAGGTATCCTTCTGGCGATGCGCCTCAAGAAACGCATTGATCTCGTGCTCATGAAAGAGCTTTTTCCCCGCCGCGACCAAAAACCTCTTGATCAACGTCGGCAAAGACTCCAACTGAGGATAGTGGTACCAAAGGTACTGCTCGACACTGACCTGCATCAGGCGATCCGATAGGTGCAGTTGATCTCGTCGATCAGATGGGAGAGGACGGCTTTGACTTTGCCGTGTGCCTGGAACAGGCGCTCCACACTGTCCCACTCTTCGTACACAATTCCGTGCGCGTCGTCGTAGGTCAGATGGAGGGCTTTGGCCAATTTGCTTGTCAGTTTCTCGATTTTAGCATCCGAAAGAGTGGGGTCAAAATCACGCATCATTTCTCCTTGATTTTACGCATACAGTATAGTCTACAAGGGTAACAGGAGGGCTACAGAAGGGTTACGCTTCGATAACAGCGTGGGAAGAAAGAGGGGTATAAACATGTAGGCAGGACTTCAGTCCTGCACAACGGGACGGAAGTCCCTGCTCCGGATGAGATCGTAATACTACTCCTGCACGATCGGAGTGCGGATGTGGGTCGGCTGCCCGCGTTTGATGGTTTTGAACACATGGCTCATCGGCGCGACATTGGCATCACGGCCGTAGATGAAGCTCTGCTCACCCACCATGACTTTGTACCCTTTGTCGAGTCCAAGCGCCCGTTTTTTAGATGGCAAGAGCAGGAGACTGATGTCGTCGTGAAGCCGGGAGATCATCCCTGTCTTGAGCGTACCGTTGGCGTCAAAAAATGTCCGCTGCACCTCATCGTTGTCGCGGAATTCATTCCCAGAGTGATTCTGACGGAGGTAGAAGCTGTATTCGTAGACATGAGGATGTCCCAGGTAAGAGGCTTTGGGCTCATGAACTCCCTTGAGCCCTTTTTGGCTCCAGTGGTTCCAGCCATACTCGACACCGTGAGGGTCAGTACCCTCCAGTTTACGGGGGAAGGCATAGGTACTGTCGGTGGTCGCACCTACACCGGCATGGCATCCCATGCAATTGATCGTCTCTTCGTGCGTCTGGGGGCGCAGCACCCCTTGTTTGTCTTCGATGAAGCCTTGATAGACCCAGCCCGTACCGGTCTGAAGCCCCTCTTCGTAGTTGCCCTGCCATATCTCTGCCTGGGTCTGGCTCTGCTGGTTCACTTCCGATTCCCACAATTCGCTTTTGGCACCACGATCCAAATCGCTGTAGGTCTGCCACTCTGTTTTGCGGGCATAGCGCAGTTCTTTCATCCGTGCCGCCATCGTGACCGATCCGGTATGATCGTCCCAATCGAGGTAGCGTACCGAATGGAGAAACTCCGTCCCCTCCGGATACAACCCGCCCGCCAAATGGATCTGTCCCCGCTGCAATGCTGCTTTGGCCTGCCCCACATACGACATATTGCGGAAGAAGTTTTTGTCCGAAAAGACAATCCGTTTGGCACGATCCAATTGACCGTTTTGGTTCAGATCCACTCCGTACTGTGCTTCGTCGATCGCATGCGACAGAGGGATGGTCTTTTGCTTGACCACCGCTTCGACGATGGAGAGGTTCAGCGCATAGGTTTCTGTGTCGAAGTGTCCGTCCATCGTCGCGCCGAACAGCTTCGGCAATCGGATCAGTACATCATCCGTCGAGCCGTTGGTCGGCCAGAAGGTTCCCAAAAACGGGTAGTAACGGAAGGCTCTCCAGCCGGTCAGTGCCCCTTGGGGATCGTAATCAAACCCCTGCGCATCAAAATGGTAATAGCAGTCAGGCCGATACCCTCGCCAGTCTTTGGGGAGCATGGACGCCAGAGCAATGCTCCCGTCGTCTTTGAAATAGTTGGAGCCGCGTACGTATTTCAGGATCGCCGCATCGGAGATCTCGGCGACGGCAGCCCGACGGTCTTTGAAGAGATTGGTGTAGGGGTTTTTGAGGATTTCCATGGGGAAGTTGTATTCCAGCTGCAAATCGCTGTCGTTGGTGTAGTTGGGCGTTTTTCCTTTGGTGTGGCAGCTGTAGCACGGGTTGAAGGTGCGATGCGTTTGGTTGTCCTCGACCTGAGTGTAGCACATCGAGGTGATGTAGGCGGCTCGCTCATTGTCGATCCGTTGGTAGTGGATGTGATTGGCGCGTTCCAAGCTCTGGATATACTCCGCTTTGGTCGGGGAGGCATATGCAGAACTCACTAGCAGCAGGCTGACAAGACTCAAAGGTATTCGTTTCATTGTAGGCTCCTGTGAATTCCATATTGAGGCCACATCCGGGGATGCGACCCGAATGTTACTTGATGACGCTGGCAGGGATGCCGTCGATGTAGCCGATGAAGGCTTTGAGTTGATCGGGGGTTGCGTTTTCGAGGAGGGCACTGTTGGGCTTGCTCCCGTCTGCGGCTTTGGGGTTGTCTTTGAACGGATGCTGGGCATCGACGAACAACACACCCTTGTCGCTGACGATCCCTTTCTCCAGGCCGGTCACTTCAGCACCGATGGGGAGGGAGGCGATGCGGGTCATTTGGTGGGTTTTGACATTGTACGCCCAGAGCATGTTGTTGACATGATAGGTGGTGTCTTCACCGATGAGGAGGATATCGTGTCCGAGGAACTTGATGTTGTCCGGGTTGGCGATGCCCTCAGGATCACAGGCCCACTGATCGGCGTTGGCTTCACCCTTTTTCAGAGGATGACCGACGACCAAGGCTTTCATTGATGTGGCATTGTAGCTCTCATCGAGGGGCAATGCGTACACGCCGCCACATTTGTTTTTGTGGACACGGATGTCGTTGGTGGACTCTTCACCTTTGTAGTTGTCTTCCATGCTTTTCTTGATTTGGCTCATGGCGATGTAGAGGACGTTGTTCTCAGGGTCGTATGTCAAGCCCTCTTCTTTTCTGAACTCAATGGTGGCATTGTTGTACGCGGCATATTTGCGCGTTTCGAGGAAGGCTGCTTCTTTGGCTTTGTCTGGGTGGAGGCGCAGACATTCGGCTTTGCTGTCTTCGTTGATTTTTCGGAATCCGGCTTCGCAGGCACCTTTATCATCCGGCTTGGCGATGTCAAACATATCGGTCAACTTCGGCTTGCGCTCCACCATCGCTTTGATCTCGCTGTCTTTGGCGTGTCCCAGGGGGATCCAGCCGAGCTTGAACTCTCCGCCGTTTTTGTCCGAGACTTGAAGAAGTTTGGCGGCATAGAGCGTCCCTTCCCATTCCGAAGTAAACTGTGCAATCTTTTTGTCAGATACAAACTTGTAAAAGCCTTTGAAAGTACCATCATCAGACATATAGACGGTTTTGCCATCGGGCATCATTTTGGCCAATTCAGGGGTATATCTCCCGGTGACGTAGTGCTTGGAGGATTGGGTGGAACCATCAGCCTGAGGAGCCACTTCGACAATATGTCCATAGTTGTAGAGAGAGAAGTGCTCTCCGTTGTATCCATTGTTTTTGTCGATCTTGTCATCGTGCAGGTATTTGGCCATCCCATCGACATACGAGCAGAAGTAATTGAACTTTCCGGCGGCGTCGTTACCGTTGCCATCAAGAGCACACTCAGCATAGAACGGGGAGTTTTTGTCGGCATAACGGCTGTTGAGAGAATAATCTTCTTCACCGCCGAGGTGGGAGCCATATGCCGTACGGGAGCTAGCACAGTTGATGATCGTTCCGCCCATGGCCGAGAGATCGACCGGATGGGTATTGACGGCTTTGACGGTACCGTTATCAACGGTGAGTTCGGTATCGTACAGTTCACCCGGGCGCTCTTCCATGTGGGTTACGAGGTAGGTTTTGCCCTCCACATTGATCAGTGAGTTCCCATCGGGGCCGTCGGAGATATCCTGAGAGCCGTCTTTTTTCAAGATGGGCTTCCCGTCTTTGTCGGTCATCAAACCGATCGTACCTCCGCCGATCTTATCGCCGAGCTTGGCCAAAACCTTGTAGCCAAGATCATATGCCTTGGTGCTCCCGTCCGCATAGGTAACGGTAAGCTTGGGTGAGACGCGCATCACCTTTTTCTCAGCATCATTGGCCGCGACGGAGACCGGGGCGAAATCCACTCCGGTTATTTTTTTGACGCCGGCATCGGCGTGGGCTACCGACATAAGTCCTACGAGAGCTGCCGCAGCAGTCAGAGAGATCGATCGTTTCATGTGTGTACCATCCTTTTGAATTTTTAGGTGCGGCTTATTGTAAGAAAATCGGGTAACAGAATGGGTACAGATCGGTTACAGGTTGGCGACAAAATGAATCTATTTTGAGTGTCCGGGATTGACTTCAAGGTTGTCAAACGATGTCTCAGCATCGCTCTTTGTCCACACACCAATGCCTCCGGATTTGGGAAGGGCACGATCGGTATGATGCAGAAGCACTTTCCCGTCGAGTGCCCCGGTGAAGCGGTCACCTGACTGCGTGATCGTCATGGTGTGCCACCCCGGAGCCAGATGCACCGAAGCCGAAGCGATATCGGAGCGGTTGCCACCCAGGACAGTGTAGAGACGGAAATTGTCCTCGAGGGGGTTGAATCGGGCGACATAATAGTTGTGCGCATCCTGCACCCGCCACATGATACCGCCCCCCTGATCCATCCGCCCCGTATTGGCACGAAAGGCGACAGTAATATTGCCGTCTTTGAAGGCGATCCCTTGGGTGAAGTAGCAGTTGAACCCTCCCGGGAACCCCGCAAACCCCTGCGTATTTTTGGTCATGCTGAGCACATGGGTGGGCGAAGGAGCCTGAGGATCGGCGACAATCGCCCACTCGGAAACCGCCTGCCACGTATAGAGGGAAGGCTTCTCGAAATCGACACGGTAGGTTTGGGCCGAGAGGAGGCCGATGGACGCGATACACGCGCCAAAAATATGGGTTGCTTGTCGTAACGGATGGTTCATGATCGCTCCTTGTTGCTCAATACCAATTATAGCAGGTTTGTTACCGAGTATTTCATCGATGGCCATTATGCGTTGGATTGTATTGACAGCCACACCTACCGCAAGGCGCTCTCCGAACGGAGAAAAGATGACAAAGCCCCCGCCTCTCGACGACTCGAAGAGTTGCGTCTGTTGCGCAATTTTCTCGGAGGACTGACCAACCCGCGCATTTATGAACTGTACGAAAAAATCCAAATAGAGACCCTGCCGTCCGGAACAACCCTTTCTAAGAAAAAACGTAAAAAATTAATTGAGCAAGCAAGCATGGGCGAGTTCGAGAAGAAGATAGCGAAGTACAGAAGGTGAAGTGAAAATAAAGCCTATGCCAAATTCATGATTGTATTCCATAAAAATATGCTATAATCAGGAATACAGTCCTGATAAAAGGAAATATTATGGAATCCATTCTCTTAGAAGACAACCCCCATTGGCTCAACAGCAATGTTTACAGTCAGTACATAGCACGGGAAGCATTGGGTAAAGCGTTGCGCTACATGAAGGCACGCGAGATTCTCGCGATCATTGGCGGCAGGCGAGTGGGCAAATCAACACTGGCCAAACTCATTATCAATGCACTGCTCAAGACCACGGATGCCAAGCAAATATTTTTTATTAATCTCGAGAAGCCAGATTTTATACCCTACAAGGATGATCCTGTCTACCTTCAGAAAATTTACGAAGCGTACCTCAAAATGGCAAACCCTGATACCAGCAAACCTATCTACCTTTTCCTCGATGAGGTGCAAATCTTTCAACATTGGGAAATCTTCGTCAAGTCCAAATACGAAAACAGCACCATCAAATTTGTCATCACTGGATCCAATTCATCACTGCTGACACAGGAGTATGCCACAGCACTGACCGGCAGAGTGATCAAGCTAAAAGTTTTCAGCTTTAATTTTCGAGAATTTCTTACGTACAAACAGATCGATTTCAGCTCATCTCTGCAAAAAACACATAATAAAATAGCTATCCAAAGGGCTTTGGATGAGTATCTGGAGTGGGGAGGATATTACAGTGTGATATCCAATGACGATGTCCTTGTCAAAAAAGCGTATCTGCGGCAAATTTCTGAAGACATTATCCTCAAGGACATCGTCCCAAGATACGGGATCAAAAAATCCATGGCGATTAAAGATCTGTTTTACTACGTTGTCTCCAATGCTGCTGCTATTGTCAACTACGCCAAACTGGCGAGGAAAATAGACATAGATCCCAAAATGACCAAGGAGTATCTGGGATATTTTCAAGACAATTTTTTGATAAGCCAAATTGCAAACTTTCATACCAAATTGAGCCAACAGTTGCGTTCGGCAAAAAAAATCTATCTCAACGATATTGGTTTTTTCAGCCTTGGGATCAATCGGACTCCCAACCAGGGACAACGGATCGAGAATGTCGTTTTTTTAGCGCTGGCACAGACCCACGAAGAGGATATCACCTATCGTCTTGAAGACCATGAAGTCGATTTCGTCACCCAGGATGCACTATATCAGGTTGCCGCCAACATTGACAATCCTGAAACGTGGGAAAGAGAGTTACGCTCTTTGGTGCGCACCAAAACGGACAAAAGAAAAATTCTGATTGTCAAGGATAGGTTTACGCAGGTAGATACAAAGGAGGTTGAAGTTTTTTCTCTGGCGGAATGGCTTATCGGACTTGACGGATATATCAAAGGATCCCCTTAACGCAAAAAACCCCACCGCTCCCCGCACAAGACGGGAAGCGACGGGGCTTGAAGGAGGTGGAGAAAGAATGATCGAAGCTGAGGCTTACTTGATGCCTTTAGCTTCCCAGTATTTGCGGATAGCGTCTTTGGTCTCTTTGGGCAGAGGCACGTATCCGAGATCGGCAGCGGCTTTGTCACCGTTTGTGTAAGCCCAGTCGAAGAAGGCAGTGACTTTTTTGTCCATCTCTGCTTTTTCATTGGGGACGAGGATGAAAGTTGCTGCTACGATAGGATAGCTGGTCGCACCGGCAGGGTCACCGATCACCGCGTAGAAGTCTTTGTCAGCTGTCCATGAAGCGTACTTGGCTGCATCCTGGAAAGAAGGAACGGTGGGGTTGATCATGTGACCCTCTTTGTTCTCAACTTGAGCAGCAGGGAGGTTACTGGAGAGCTTGTACGAGTACTCGATGTAGCCGATAGAGTTTTTGATCTGCTTGATGTTGGCGGTGACACCGGAGTTGGATTTACCGGCAACCACTTTGGGCGCAGCCCACTCAGGTTTTTTGCTCACTTTGAACTCGGGATTGAGTTTGTTGAGGAAGTAGGTGAAGTTAAATGTTGTACCGGATTTGTCAGCACGGACACAGATGGTGATCGGTGCGTGGGGCAATTTGAGACCGGCATTGTCTTTGGCGATGATGGCATCATCCCAGTGGGTGGCTTTGCCACTGAAGATCGCTGCGATAGCCGCGCGGCTCAACTTAAGCTCACCGTCTTTGACACCGTCGATGTTGTACGCCAATACAATCGAGCCGACAACCGCCGGGAACATGTGGAGCTTATGCTTGGCGAGTGTTTTGGGCTTGAGCGGCTTGTCCGAACCGGCGAAATCAACCATACGCTTCTCGATTGACTTGATCCCGTCACCCGAACCGGTCGGAGTGTAGTTGACCTGAACGCCGGTGGCTTTGTTGTACGCCGCTGTCCAGGCTTTGTAAACCGGTGCGGGGAAAGAGGCTCCGCGCCCTTTGAGCGCTTCTGCCGAGAGGATAGAAGTGGTAGCAACCGAAAGAGCGATCGCTGCAACTGCAATGTGTTTGAGTGTCATGAGTGTCTCCTAAAATGAATTTACGACCGCATTGTAGGAGAAGGGGGTTACAGAATGGTTACAGGGTGATTACAAAATGGAAACAGGAAATCTATCGATGCGCCCTACGAATAAATAAGTAAAACATCACCAACCCCGCCACCATGAAGATCGCATTACCAAACACGTCATGCGACAGGGAAAAACTCTCTCTCCCCCCCTGCATGACGAACCACGTCACCATAAAAATCCGCAGGACGTTGAGGATGAGCATCACAGCCGTGCCGCCAATTCCCCAGATGATCCGGCGTCGCCAACTCGAGGGGTAGGCGAAAATCGAGGCGAGGTACATCAGTACCGGGATCATCCCGTTGCACGCTTTTTCGATCATCAGTTTGTAGTGGGGATTGATCCAAATGTCCGACCCCCGTACCTGTCCCGGCGTCAGACCCCAGTCCATGATCGCCAGAAGTTTCAGGCGGAGAAATTCGTTGGGGGCGTGTGCCAGCGGGGAAAGATCCCAGTAGAACAGGCCGAACAAAACCCCCAGCCAGATCAGATAAGAGAGGACGAAACGTTGTGCCATCGGGGTACCTTTTGAGAGTTTGGGTATAATTATACCTTAGCTTATACATTTTTGCCAAGGAATGCCAACACCATGCTCTTCAAGTACAAAGGCCTCGAGAAAGAAGGCAAACGCACCAAAGGCACGATCAGCGCATCCTCCCTCGACGAAGCCAAGACCAAGCTCCGGGCACAGGGAGTCTATTATGATACCCTTCAGGAAGCCCGGGAATTTTCTTTTGAAGGATTCAGCAGCCGTCGCCGGATGCCCAACACCATCCTGAGCAACTTCTCCAAAGAGCTTGCCAGCTACCTCAACGCCGGGAATATGACGATCCTCACCGCCCTCAAACTGATGGAGAAGCAGCACAAAAAAGAGAAACACCTCTACGCCTTTCTCACCGCCACCAAGACCATGGTCGATGAGGGGAAACCTCTCTCTGTCGCCCTGAACGAGCAGAAGGTGTACGAACTCCCCGACTTTTTCCTCCAGAGCATCAAGGTTGCCGGTCAGGGGGGGAAGATGGTCGAAGTGCTGAGCAACATGAGCCACTTTTTCGCCTCCCAAAGCCGCATCCGCCAGCAGGTGATCAACGCCATGATTTACCCCCTGTTTATCCTCATCGTGGCGGTGGGAATGACCGTCTTCCTCCTCATCTACGTCGTCCCCAAAATCACGGGGATCTTCGAAGACACTCATCAGGAGCTCCCCGGTATCACAAAATTTGTCCTTGGTGCGAGCCATTTTCTCGGACAGCACTATATCGGACTCATGGTCGGAGCACTGGTCGCGATCATTGTTGCCAAAGTCGCCTACAGCAAAGTCCGCTCTTTCCACTACATGATCGATGCACTGATGCTGCGCCTCCCCATCGTGGGCAAACTGACCCAGAATCATGAGCTCGGACGCTTCAGCTACATCATCTCCCTGATGCTCGACTCCGGGGTACCCTATACCCAGGCGGTGACACTGGCAAGCAGTACCTTTGGCAACCTCGCTATCCAGGATCTCTTTGAAAAAGTCACCACCAAAGTCACCGAAGGGAACAAACTCTCCAATGCCCTCTACTCCGCCAAAGGGGTCAAGCTCAAAAGCAACTTCCTCCAGACGCTGGCGCTCGGGGAGGAATCGAGCAACGTCGCCTCGGTCATGGGCAACCTCTCCGAGCTCTACAGTGAAGAGAATGAACAGGGGATCGACCGGGTACTCAAGATGGTCGAACCGGTGATGATGCTCCTTATCGGCGGGATCGTCGGAGTGATCGTCATGGCGATGCTTCTGCCGATCTTCAGCATGAGCCTCGGCGCCAAGCTGTAGGGGGTTCATGATGGCTAAACCTCGTTTTCGCGATCTCAAAAAAGGGAAAATTCCTCCTGCAGCTGCCACTAAAAAGCCTTCGAGAAAGGGGAACGGAACGTTCCCGGACAAACGCACCCGCTCCAAAGCATTCATTACCGACAGTTTTATGCTCCTGATGCCGGTCATGTATGCCGTGATGTATCTCGTCATGGGCGGACGGGAAGGGTTCGCTGCCAATATGCTGCTTGGGTGGATCGATATTCTGGTGCCACTCATCTTCATCCAGATCGCCTTCATCGCCAAAAGTGGCCAGACCCCCGGTATGCGTGCGTACAACATTCGGGTGGTGGACAACAATACATTGACAACAGCCGGTTTTGGACAGATCGCCGTACGGCAAATCCTGGCACCCCTCTCCCGTCTGCTCTTCGGGTGGGTCTTTCTGTTTCTGCGTAAAGACCATCGCCAGCCGCACGAATGGCTCAGTCGTACCGCCTTGATCACCACCGACGATCCCCGTCCCGCCTCATGACGGCCCCTCTCTCTGCTGCCCCTTCCCGGCGAGCCATGCTCTCCATCGGGGCATTTTACTTTTTTTACTTTGTCCTCATCGGGGTCTACATTATTTACCTGCCGAGAATGCTGACCCGGCAGGGATTCAGCGCCACCGAAGTGGGGATCATCTATGCCGCCGCCCCGATGATGCGGTTCCTCCTCCCGTTTTTCTTCCGCCGTTTTCTGAGCCTCGATGATCGCGTCTATCGAGGGGCATTGCTTACCCTTTTCGC
>WFSU01000028.1 GCA_015485845.1 Nitratifractor sp.
AAAAACGCCGACTGCCTCAAACTTGTCAAAATCATGGCCGCCGACCTCGACGAAGCCAGCAGTGCCATCGTCAAAAAAACCAAATAACATGACCACCAACGACATCCTCCACCGCATCCAAACCGCCCTGCACCTCTCCCCTGAGGAGATGATCGCGATCTTTGCCCTCGAAGCAATGCCCATAGAGCCCGCGCACCTCAAGGCAATCACCGCCAAAGCCGGAAGCGAAGGGGCAGAAATCTGCAGCTACGAAGAGCTCGGCACCTTCCTCGACGGCCTCATCCACCACAAGCGCGGAACCGTCACCAACCCACCCCCACCCGACACCGAGATTGTCCTCGACAACAACCTCATCCTCAAAAAACTCCGCATCGCCCTCCAACTGCGTGACCCCGAAATTCTCATCATCTTTGGCTTGGCTGAGCGCGACATGAGCATCTCCCGAATCAAAGATTTCTTTCGCAACCCCGCTCACTCAAAATACCGTCTATGTTCCGATGCGGTGCTCAATGACTTTTTGATTGGGTTGGATGAGTTTTATTTCACTGGAAATAAGTAAAAGGTACCTAAGCCACCCAAAAGGATGACCATGAGTCCCATCACCAGAATCCTCATCGCCGGCAGCGGCGGCGTGGGCAGCTACGTCGGCGCTCAGCTGATCCGCCACACCGATGCTGATATCTCCCTGCTGGCGCGCGACAACCATCTCAAAGCGATCCGGGAAAAGGGTCTGACCATCGAGGAGGACAACGAGCACTATACCGTCCATCCGGCTCAGGCAACCGACAATCCCGGAGAGCTGGGCACCTTTGACCTCATTATCCTCAGTGTCAAGGCCACCTCTCTGGAAACGACACTGAAGCAGCTGAAGCCCACCATCACCCCCGACACCATCCTCCTCCCCCTCCTCAACGGTGTCGGACATGCCGACACCATCCGACGATATTACCCCGATACCACCGTCCTCGACGGCAACATCTACATCCTCTCCAACATTACCGCCCCCGGCACCGTCCGCAAACGGGGCAAAGTCTTCCGCCTCGTCTGGGGGAGCGAACAGGCACTCGACCCCGCCATCGTCCACGCCCTCACCGAGCTCTTCGACACCGCCAAACTCCGCCACCATCCCAGCGAATCGATCACGCTTGACAACTGGAAAAAATACCTCTTCATCTCCGCCTTCGCCGCTCTGACAGCCTACCACGACAAACCCATGGATGCCATCACCGCCGAACATGCCCAAGAACTGGAAGCTCTGATGCGTGAAATTGTCGCCGTCGCACAGGCCAAAGAGATCCCTTTGAGTGAAGAGCACATTACCGCCGCCTTCACTCAGGCTGCCAAAGTCACCCCAGGAGCCAAAACCTCCCTCCAACTCGATATCGAACAGGGCAAGCCCGCTGAAGTCGAAGCATTGTGCGGGTATATTGTGCATGAGGGGGGGAGATTGGGGGTGGCGACGATAGGGATGGAAAAGATTTATGAGGGTCTTCGAAAATGAGCTCATATCTCATTTTCCGTAGGTCGGGATCCCCTGACCCCGACACAAGATAGCATAAAAGGGAAGGTTATTTTTGTTATCAGCCGTTTTTGTTATGTGACCTCATGTCGGGGTGAGGACACCCCGACCTACATGACACATCGCGTTGCGATGTTTGTGGGGTTGAAACCCCAGCCCCTCAAAACCTAACACGTAACACTTAACACTTAACACCCAAAACTCCCGCCCCCCACACCAACACCGCATACCGCCCCCCTTTGGCCACCAGCACCCACACCAAAAACCGCCAGAACGGATACCTCACAATCCCAGCCACAAACGTAAAGAGATCCCCCACGATCGGGAGCCAGCTGAGCAGCAGAGTCACGGCACCGTAGCGCTCAAAATAGTGATGGATGGGGCGGAGAGCTCCTGGGCGAATGCGGCCGCGCTCTTCGAGCATCGCTTCGCCGCCAAGCCCCATCCAGTAATTGACCATCGCTCCGAGGGTGTTGCCCGCCGTGGCTACTACCCAGAGCAGCAGTACGGGATGTCCCTGCGTGATGTCATAGAGGAGGACGGCTTCGCTCCCCATCGGCCAGAGGGTCGCCGAGATGAAGGCGGTGACAAAGAGCGAGAGGTAAACCATCGATCCCTAACAAAACGCCAACAGGGAGGCGGTCACGGCGACGTTGAGCGATTCGACGCCACGTGCCATGGGGATGGCGATGGCGGCATTGCAGGTGCGGGAGACTGCCGGAGAGATCCCTTCCGATTCGTTGCCGAGGACAAATACGCTCTTGCCCTCAGCAGGAACTTCGCGATAATCAAGAGGAGCATCAGCCTCGAGGGCGTACACGTTAGCGCCCTGCTTTCTAAATTGCTCCAGCGATGCGACAAGATTGGAGGTCTTGATGATCGGCAGGCGAAAAAGTGTCCCGGCACTTGCCTGGATCACCAGTGGTGTAATCTGGGCATTGCCCTTGGTCGGGAGCAGAAGGGCATCGACACTCCCCGCCGCACACGAGCGGATAATCATCCCGAGATTCTGCGGGTTGGTCACCCCATCGAGGGCGATGATTCGATAACGTTCCTGCTTCAAAAACTCCGCCTCCTCCACGAAATGATCCATCACCACATCAAGAGCCACTCCCTGATCCTGCCGGGCATTCCGGGAAATGCGGGAGAGTGCCTGCTTGTCATGGTACGCAATGGGAATTCCCCGTGCATCGGCGATCTGAACCATTCGATCGATCTCCTGGGAAGGTTTGTTGGACGTAGAAAGGTGAAGTTTGTGAATTGTCAAGCCCTCATTGGAGAGAGCTTCCATCACCGCATGGCGACCGTAGAGGGTCAGTACCTTGTCGAAAAAAGCTTTTTTTGCGAGGTAGGCTTCGGAGTCTTTGGGAGGCTTGGGCATGGAGCTTTATCTTTCATTTTTTATTTTCATAACACCGCGTAGGGTGTGCAACAGCACACCAAAAATCGCAACACGATTTGTCAAATCATACATATAATACAACCGCCGAAAGGTGCGCAGTTGCGCACCCTACACGATACATCGCAAGCGATGTTTGTGGGACTGAAGTCCCAGCCCCTTTTATTAAAACGTTGCAAGGCAACGCATACCAACAATTTCTAATTTCTAATTTCTAATTTCTAATTTTCCTACCCTTTCCAAACCAGCGACGGCTTCCCATTCTCGTCAAACTCTACGGCAGGCATTCCCATGATATTGTATCCGCTGTCGACGTGGTGGATCTCCCCCGTGACACCTCGACTGAGGTCACTGAGGAGGTACATACCTGAGTTGCCCACATCGTGAATGGAGACGTTTTTCTTGAGCGGAGCATTGGCTTCATTCCAGCGGAGAATGAAAGAGAAATCCCCGATCCCGGCTGCGGCCAGTGTCTTGATGGGGCCGGCACTGATGGCGTTGACCCGGATGCCGTCTTTGCCGAGATCTTCAGCGAGGTATTTAACCGTCGCATCCAGTGTAGCTTTTGCGATCCCCATGAGGTTGTAGTTGGGGATGTATTTCTCGCCGCCGTAGTAGCTCAATGTCAGTACCGAAGCGTTGTCACTGAGCACCGGCTTGAGCTCGCGTACCAACTCGATGAGGGAGTAGACAGAGATCTCCATGGCGAGATTGAACGCCGATTTTGGGATGTCGCTGAAGCGCCCTTCGAGTCCCTCACGTGGTGAGAAGGCGATCGAGTGGACAATGAAATCAATCTCACCAAAATCTTTGGCCAGTGATTCCCGCAATGCCACGATTTCCTCGGGTTTGCTCACATCACAGGGGTAAAACCGCTCCCCGCATCCGAGCTCTTCAGCTACCGGAGCCAGCTTCGAGCCGAAACGCTCGTTGAGAAACGTAATGGCCATCTCAGCTCCCTGTTCGCGACACGCGTTGGCGATGCCGTAGGCGATGGATCGTTTGTTGGCGATGCCAAGGACGATCCCCTTTTTCCCTTTCATGATCATAGTAAACCTCCAAAAAATTTTAGACATTTTACCACGATTTAGGTAGAATCTTCACTAGCAAGACATAAAAATACAAAAAAGGTCTAAACGTGAAACCAATCCTCCTCCTCTCCACCGGCGGCACCTTCAACAAAATCTACAATCCGATCCACGGTCAGCTGGAGGTCAATCCCCATTCCACACCGCTCCACCGGCTCCTTGAGCACTGGCAGGCCGACTATCCCGTCCGGAATCTCCTCGGCAAAGACTCTCTCGAGATGGACGACCGAGATCGGCATACCCTACTCGAAGCGATACGGGATGCCCGAGAAGAGACGATCGTTGTCATCCATGGCACCGATACGATGGATCAAAGTACCGCCGTGGTAGCCGCAGCTCAGCTACCCAAGCGGATTGTCTTCACCGGAGCGATGATCCCCTGGTCGATCGATCCGGTCGAAGCGACCGCCAACCTCGCCTCAGCGATCGGGTATGCTCAGGCACTAAAGGAGGACGGGGTCTACCTCACCATGAGTGGACAATTCGGGACGCATATTGAGGTGATCAAAGATCGGGCAGCGGGACGGTTTGTTCGGGTACGGTAAGCTGCTGCTGTCGCAACTTGTCGAAAAAGGCTTTTTCCCGTGTCGCTTCTTCGGCTTTCTGGGCTTCTGTTTTGACGGGTGCCGCTTCACGCGGATGCCCCTTGAAATACCCGTTGGCAAAGAGCCATTTGTAAATATCCGCTGCGATCGGGCCAGACGTACTCCCTCCGTGCCCACCATGCTCGACGAGGACGGTCACGATGTATTCCGGCTTTTTAGACGGGGCATAGGTCGTAATCCAAGCGTGGGATTTTCGGAAGTACTCCATGTCCCCCTCTTTGACCCGTTTTTTGATCGCCTGCGGGATCGAGACCACCTGCGCCGTGCCTGTCTTGCCGGCGACGGCAAACGGCAGCCCGGTCACTTCCTGCCGGAGCGTTCGATACGCCGTACCGCTTCGGACATTGCACACTTCGTACATCCCCTCGCGAACTTCCTGCAGAAAATGGGGATCAAACGGAATGATCTTGTAGGGAATTTTGACCGGCTTACCGTTGATCTTCGTCGCAAATGTCGGCCGCACCAGTCGGCCGGTAGCGAGAAAATCGGTGTAGCGGGCGATCTGCATCGGGGTGACATTGTCATACCCCTGTCCGATGGCAGCGATGACCGTCTCCCCTTTGTACCAAGGCATATGGTACCGTTTCATCTTCCATTTCTTATCCGGAATAATCCCGTTGTACTCACGCGGGAGATCGACCCCGGTTTTGATCCCCAACCCGATCCGGTGGAGAGTCTTCGAGAGACGATTGATCCCTACTTTGAGCCCTTTGTTGTAGTAGAACACATCGCAACTCTCCCGGATCGATTTGACCGGATCGACGTCCCGATGTCCCCATTTGTTCCAGCAGCGGAATTTGTGTTTGCTTTTGTCAATCTGGATGTACCCTTTGCAGAATTCATGCTGATCAAAAACATTCTCACCTGTCTCTTTGTCCTTGACCCGGGAGGCAGCCAGCCCTACTCCCATTTTGATCACGGAACCGGGAGGGTAAACGGCGTGGATGAATTTGTTGGTAAACGGGTGACCGAGGTTGGCCTGGAGTGCCCGCCAGTCCTTGTGGCTGATCCCGGTGACAAAGAGGTTGGGATCGTAACTCGGGTTGCTCACCGCCGCCAGCACCTCACCGGTGGTGCGCATGACCACTACCACGGCGGCCAGCTTGTGGAGGCGTTTGTAGACGTATTTCTGCAGATCCATATCAAGCGAGACTTGCAGGTTCCGGTTGCTCACCGGCTCCTTGTGCTCGAGGAGCTCAAGCGCCTGATTACGGGCGTTGACTTTGCTCACGTCGTAGCCGAGTTCCCCTTCGAGGAGTGTGTTGTAGTAGCGCTCCAGACCGCTTTTACCCGCTCGACCCACCCGGGCGACGACCGGGTCGGCTTTGTTCTCCTTGGCATTGGATCGGCCGATGTAGCCGACAATGTGTGCTGCATAATACCCCTGAGGATAGTAACGCTTGGTCTCTGCCGTGATGTGGATGCGGGGATCTTCGGCAATGTTGGCGTAGTTGCGGATCATCTGGTCGTAGGAGATGAAGTCGATCACTTTGATGTATTTGTGGTTGTAGGCTGAGCTGTGCTTTTTGTACACTTTACGCATCACTGTTGCATTCATGTCCGGAAAATAGTGCTGGATCTCGGCGATCACCTCATCAAGTGCTCCCTTTTTACGGCGCAGGCGAGGGGAAATCGAGAGGGAAAATCCAATCTTGTTGATCGCGAGAAAATCCCCCTTGCTGTCGAGAATCTCCCCCCGTACCGGCTTGAGATAACTCTTGCGCTCAATGTTCTCTTTGGCGAGACGTTCGTAATAAAAGTTCGATTTGATGCTGATCTGGTACAGCCGGTAAATCAGTAGTCCCCAGATCCCGGCAAACACCAGCCCAATGATCTTGTATCGCATCACAGCACCGCCATGAAGATATCGGCGAAGAGCGAATACCACAGAAGTTTGTCGATTACGATACTGCTGGTATCCATCAACAAATCATACATGAGCAGTGACCCCAGGTAATACAAGTCGATCAATACGACACTCAGTACGGCGACGCACACTCGGCACTTTTTGAATACCAAAACACGCTCGTACAAGGTCAGGTAGTACAGCAGTGTCGCAAACACTACCATCATCAACGGTAGCGAGAGATTGATTTCGAGGTTGATCAGGTAAATCAAAGGGATAAGAATATACCCCAAACCTGCTCCGTCGATCCCCCGCAGCAAAGACCATCCGGCAAACCCGATAAACAGGGGCAAAAAGACGTAAATTGAGATCAGCATCGGGTAGAGGATCACAAACAGGATTAGAAATATCCCCAGGAGGAATTTGAGAACAAACCATCGATTGCGCACAGATCATGGCTCCGGATTCAAAGTATAAATGAGGGAGACTTCGTTGCAGACCGGGAAGTGGATACACTTGATGCAGTCGGTCCAGATCTTCTGTTCAGGGAGGCTCTCCTTGGCGATCTCCTCAAAGCCGAGCTTGCGGAAAAAGTCCGGTACGTATGTCAACGCCAGCACCTCTTCAAGCCCGAGCTCCCGCGCCTCTTCGAGAGCAAACGACACCATTTTCTTGCCCACCGACTGCCCCCGGAACGTCGGATCGACGATGAGACTTCTAATCTCCGCCAGTCGGGGTGAATGGATGTGCAGCGCCGTGTAGCCGACGAGATACCCTTCGGCCCTGGCGAGGACATAGCTGCGGATATTGGTAGCCAGTTCATCGTCGCTGCGCTCCAGGATGACTCCCGTGCTCACTTCCTCTGAGACCAGCTTCTGCATCGCCGGGATATCACGGAGGGTGGCTTTGGTCAGTTCGATCACGTTTCCTCCTCAATTGCTCCGAAGATTGTCTCAAAAATCTCCCGATGCACCCGCTCTTCGCCGCTCTTTTTGAGGTTGGAGAGGGTGATGGAGCCGGGAAATTCCCGTTTGAGGGCGGCGCGCTCTTTCTGGTTGAGTTTGTCGATCTTGGTAAAGACGGTCAGGTAGCGCTGATCGGGACGGATAAACTCACCGATATACCCTGCCACGTCGTCATCGATCGCTGCATGAGGATGTCGCGCATCCCGCAGATGTATGAAGAGTCGGATCGCCACCCGCTCTTCAATGTACTCCACGAGGTTTTTCTGCCACACTTCCTTGAGCGATTTGGAGACCCGCGCGTACCCGAAGCCCGGCAGATCGACGTACCGCACGCCGTAGGGTTCATCCCCAAGACGGTACTCGACGTCAAAGAAGTTGATCAACTGCGTTTTGCCCGGTGTCGAGGAACTTTTGGCGAGGTTTTTGCGGTGGGTAAGGGTGTTGATAGTGGAGCTTTTGCCGACATTGGAGCGCCCGAGGAACACCACTTCGCTCATGCTCTCTTCGAGCGAATCGCGGATACTCTGGGCGGACTTGACAAACATGGCATTGACCACACGGGGCTGAAGGGACACACGCGACCTTTTTATTTTTAAGCGATTATATCCAAAAAGGTGTTTAGGGTCGGTTTACTGTGTCACCCTAAAAAATCCATACCCAATCATAGAATAACCACAATTGCCCTATAATTAGGTACCTAAGAGGAAGAAGCCCACCCCAAATTCTTTCACCCATTTGGTGCAACTTCTTCCATAAAAAACGAACAGGTTGATTATAATGCAAACCCTA
>WFSU01000029.1 GCA_015485845.1 Nitratifractor sp.
AGCAGACGTTTGGCCGTCCGAATCAAATCCCGGCTCGGGAGATGGTGGGCATAGCGGGCGATGTTGAGCACCTCATCCTCACTCTGGGTAACGGCACTGTCATAAAAGGGAGGGTTGGAGATGATCCAGTCGTAAATACGCTCCCCGGACACCTCCGCAAAATCACCCACCTTGGCAACCACATCCAATCCATTGAGCGCGTAATTGTGTCGGGCATAATCGATCATCTGAGGCTGCTTGTCAATGATACCCATCTCCACCGGAAAGTCCCGTGCCACCAGCAATCCGACGATCCCCACACCGCTGCCCACATCCAGTACCCGCCCCCGAGGAGAAAACCGCGCGATAAAATCGGCCAGAAAGATCGAATCGCTGTTGTACCGATACCCGTTCGGGGGTTGATAGAGATACATGGTGTCCTTTAATTATGCGTGTTACGTATTAAGTGTTAGGTGTTATGCATATTTTGTATGACATTTTGCGTAACGCGTAACACGTAACGCACCCACAGCAACGCATACCAAACTTCCTACTTCCTACTTCCTACTTCTCACTTCCTACTTCTAAAAAGTATTCTACCAAACATTTGGTACAATCACACCATGAAATCATACACCAACCCCCTCGAAGTCGCCTCGACCGATTTTTGCATGCTGGACTACCCATGCGCCTACCTTCCCGACCAGCAGGTACGTATGTACTATCGTCACGTCGAAGAGGCGACACCGGAGTTTGGTTCAGCGGTGATCCAGAGGGGATGGCGGCGGTTCGGGAAGTATTTTTTCTACCCCATCTGCAACGGATGCAACGCCTGCAAAAGCCTCCGTATCGATGTGCAGGCCTTCAAACCCAGCCGCTCCCAGCGCCGCACACTCAAACGCAACCGTGACACCCGCATCATCGTCCAATCCCCCACCAACACCCCCGCACACATCCAGCTTTACAACAAATACCACAGTTGGAAAGCCGAAAAAGACGATTGGCGGGGTGCGACGATCAACCACCACGAATACCACGAAAACTTTGCCGACGGCGCCCATGAATTTGGCAAAGAAGCCCTCTACATCCACGACAACCGCCTTGTGGGCGTTGATCTCTTTGACATCGTCGAGGATGGGATCAGTGCGGTCTATTTCTTCTACGACCCCGACTACGCCCGCCTCTCGCTTGGGACGTTTTCTTTACTGTATCAGATCGACCTCGCCAAACGCCTCGGCCTGCCGTATATCTATTTGGGATATTGGGTTGACGGCTGCAAAGCCTTTGCGTACAAAGAGAGCTTTCAGCCGGAGGAGATTTTGGATGGGTTTCCGGCACTGAATGAGGTGCCGGAGTGGAAGGGGTGGGATAGAGCTTAAACGTCTTCCCGCACCCACCGCTCTGGATCCAGAAACGTATCATCATCGATGTGTTTAAACGCCGCCTTGACCCGCTTGAAGAGTTCACTGTTTTCTGCTTCCATCTCCGCCAACCAGGCTTTGGTTCGTGCGCGGGCTTTTGGGACTTTGACATTTTTGCGCATGGAGGGGCATGCTTCGTCTCCGATGGTGGCAAAGCCGTTCTCCTCAGCAAAATTACGCAGCTGGGCTTCGCGGGCTTCAATGAGAGGGCGGATGACATGGAAGCCCCGCTCAGCCTTATAGATCGGCGCCATGGAGCGCAGCGTACCGTTGTAAAACATGTTCATGAAGAAGCTCTCCACTGCATCATCGAGATGGTGCCCCAGAGCAACCTTGTTAAATCCGTGCTCCCCGGCATAGGTGTAAAGCGCCCCCCGGCGCATCCGGGAGAAATAGCTGCAATAGGAGCTGTTTTCGCGGATTGTATCCTGGGAGACTTCATAGATGTTGGTGTGGTATGTTGCATGGGGGATGCTGTAGGTGCGGCAGTGCTCCTCGAGTGCGGTGTAGTCCTCATCGGGCATCCCGTAGGCGATGGAGCAGGCTTGAAACTCGAAGTTAAACGGAGCGTGCTGCTGCATATTTTTGAGCAAATGCACCAACGCAAGAGAATCCTTGCCCCCGCTGAGGCCGACCAGCACCCGATCCCCCTCGCCGATGAGGCGGAAGGCGGCATTGGTTTTGCCAAAAGTTCTCAGGAGGTTTTTGGTGATGCGTGCACGGGGCGGACGGGGGTCAGCCATCGATCTTGCGCACCATTGCCATGACAAAGTCGGCACTCACTTTGGCGGAGCTTTTGAGGAACGCATCGAAATCAAATCCTGCATCCATATCGGCACTGTCGCTGATAGCACGGAGAATGAAAAACGGCACATCAAGTGCGCTGCACACCACCGCGACAGCCGCTCCTTCCATCTCGAGGGCATCGGCTTTGAATGTCTCACCAATCCATGTTTTGCGTTCGGGATCGGCGACGAACTGATCACCCGTGGCGATGACCCCTTCTTTGATCTCTACTTTCTGATCGTACGCCACTTTTTTCGCGATTTCGCGCAAGCCGGGATCGGCCCAGATACACACGGCTCCTTCGGGAACATACCCGTGAGGATGCCCGAAAGCCGTGATGTCAAGATCGTGCTGACACAACCCATCGGCGACGATCAAGTCCCCGATTTTTAGCTCATCACTGATCGCCCCGGCCACACCGGTAAAAAGCACCATTTCGCACTCAAACTTTTCGATCAGTGTTGCCGCCGTAAGTGCAGCAAAAACTTTGCCGATCTTTGAGTAGGCTACGACGATCTCTTTGCCACGATACGTTCCGAAATAAAACGTATTGTCCGCATACAAAATCTCCTCGACATCGTCCAATCGTGCGACCAGCGGCTCGACCTCTTCGGGCATGGCGCCCATGATAGCGATTCTCATCCCTGCATCTCCCGAACCGCAGCAATCGCCGCATCAAGCGACGCCATATCCTGAACGACGTAATGAGGCTTTTTGGTCGCACGGCGGTTGAGCCCCTTGAGCACCCCACCGTGGCCAAACTCGATATATATATCCACATCCGCATCATTCGCAGCGATTGCCTGCTTGTAGAGCACCGGCTCGACGAGTTGTCTGGGCAGGAGCTTGAGCGCTTCTTTTTTGGTGCTGTAGGGCTGGGCGGTGACGTTGGAGACTACCGGAGCGATGAAGGTATCCTGTACCATCTCTTCAAGCTTCGCGGCCAGCGGATCGGCGGCACTCTCGAGCAGCGGGCAATGGCTGGCTACCGACATATCGAGCAGCAGCGCCCGGCGGGCTTTGGCTTCCTTGAGGATCGGCTCGAGTGCGACGAGGTCGGGTTTGAGCCCGGCGATGACGATTTGCCCTTCGGCATTGTAATTCACCGGCCACACCTTCGCACCCTGCTCCCGCTGTGCGGCACAGATCTCTTCGACCGTAGCATCATCAAGCCCAAGGGAAACCATCATCCCCACATCCTGCCCTGCGCATGCTTCAGCCATCAGCTTGCCCCGGAGGTTGACCAACTCCACCGCATCGACCGGATCGAGAGCCCCCACCGCTGTCAGCGCCGAAAACTCCCCGAGCGAATGCCCCATCGCATAGACCGGCTTGATCGGCAGCGCCTCCTCAAAAAGCTTATGGGCAATCGCGCTCACCAGTAAAATCGCCGGCTGGGTAAACTCCGTCTGCCCCAACCGATCGTTCTCCTCAAACAACAACGCCTCAAAATCAATCCCCGTCCGCTCAGAAGCCGCAGCAAACAGCTCCCTGGCTCGCTCAGAATGCTCAAAAAAATCCTGCCCCATCCCCACAGCCTGAGACCCCTGACCGGGAAATAAAAATGCCAATTTGACCGACATGGTGTATCCTTCAATTGTGATGATGGTATTTTAGCGAAAAGAGGAGAAGAGTTAGGAATTAGGAGTGAGGAGTTAGGAATTTTGGTATGCATTGTTGTACAATGCTTTTGCCAAAAAGGGGCTGGGACTTCAGTCCCATAAAAACAATGTCCCAATACGTGACCACCCGGAGAATGAAAAATGAAAATTTTTTAGATAGGAGTTTCGTTCGAGAGGATGTCAGATTTGTGCAAAAGGTTGGTATGGAGCGAGGGAGTTTGCGTGAAAGCAATTTAATTCATTCTGGTTGCTTGGTTCTGATCGTAGAGTTTGCGTAAAATTCGTTCGAAGGGTTTGGGTGGAGGAAGGGAGCGTATGTACCAATACGTGACCGCCCGGAACCCAAAGGCTTCGGGCGAAGGTTACGTGAAATCTACGATCAGCAGGCGCAGGAGGCGGAGTGTTGGTGCCCGCCTACTTCTCCTGTCGCAATCTCATCCGCCGTAGCCGGACGTTCACTCGTCACCACAACATCAAAAACAAGATCTTTCCCAGCCATGGGATGGTTAAAATCGATGGTGACATCGGTATCGTTGAAGTCTTTGACCACGACTTGAGTCGTTTGACCGTCTTCACCCTGACCGTAGAGCATCATCCCCTTCTCAAGATCAATCCCTTCGAATTGCTCAATGGGAAGCATCTGTATCGCTTCAGGGTTGTTAGCGCCGTAGGCTTCCTCGGCGGGAACCTCAATCTGCTTCTCGTCCCCTTCGTTAAGTCCGACGAGCCCTTTTTCGAGGCCGGGGATGATCATTCCGGTTCCGAGAACAAATTCGAGAGGTGCGTCCTCTTTGTTGCTGTCGAGGATCTCGGTACCGCCCTGCTCGCGAAGTTCATATTTGATGCCGACGACCCAGTTTTTGTCTTGTACTGCCATGGTGGTTTTCCTTGTGATTAAAATTTGCATTATCACCGCACCAACACATAGTCTGAATTTTTGATGCTGCAATTTTGTTCATAATCAAGGCAGATTTTCGCAGGACTCGCCAAAGCGAATTCAAGAAAATCTAACGCAGAGTATGGACAAAAGTGCTGCACCCTTCGGGGAGAGCGATACGAGACGACCT
>WFSU01000030.1 GCA_015485845.1 Nitratifractor sp.
AGGAGTTTGAGCAGGGCTCCGGTGAGGACAAATGAAGCCGGGGAACCTTTGTCGAGTGCCAGACGGCTGTCGCGCAGGTGATCGAGGGTACGCGTATCGAGACGATAGCGCCGACTCCGAATCGCCGCACTGGCGATCTGCTCGAGGAGGAGTTTGGCTGCCGCCGTGTCGATCCGTTTGTGCTCCTGAACGAAGGCATAGACACTGCGGACATCAAGCCGCTCCATGTCAAGTGTCAGCGCTTCACGGCCGTCTTGCTCCTCCAGCACGGTGATCGGGAGGCGTGAGCGGATCGTGGGAAGGAGAGTCGATTTGGTCGGGAGGATAAGGATAAATTCCGTCCCCGGCGGCGGTTCTTCAATCGCTTTGAGGAGCTTGTTCTGCACCACATCACTGAAGACTTCCGAGACGAGGATGACGATCTTCCGCACGTCGCTGCTGATGTAGGCTTTTTCGATGGCACGTTTGGCGTCTTTGACCTGGAAGGTTTTCCCCTCGTCCGGGCGAATCACTTCGAACCGCTCTCTCTCTTGAGCCAGAGCTTTGAGATCCGCAATAGTCTCATCAAAGCGTGAGGTAATGATCACCTGACTCGTCAAACGCATCACGTCAACTCCACCTGCCCGAAGAGTGCTGCGTCAATGCTCCGGTCAAAGAGCCGATAGAGCTGGAGCAGTTTGGTATCGAGCTGCGGATCACTCCCGCGCATCAGGAAGCTTCCGGCAACCTCTTCGTCGATCAGCCAGAGGAAATTGTTTTCGTGCTGATAGGCAATCTTGGTGTAGGCGTGTCCCCCCTCCCCGATGTACCAGATGAAATACCCCTGGGGGTAGGTGATGTCGAGCATGTCTTCGAAGAGGGTCAGACGCATGCTGGTGTCGATCCCCTGCAGGTCGGCAAAGACTCCGCGAAGGCTCTGTACCGGCAGGAACGGGCGGTTCCGATCCGGAGCATTGATCGCATCGAGAATATACTGCTCAAACCAGCGCCGTTTGGGGTCGGTCAGCAGCAGCACCGCCTGCCCGTCGAGCAGCCGATGGAGGACACTCTCCACCAGCGGTGTCCACGTGTAGCGCCGCTCTTCCATCCAGCTGAAGTCCGACGACTCCTCCCGGATCGCTTCGAGGGTCCACTCGAGCAGCTTGGGCATGTTACCGATCCAGTGCGTAGGCTTCGTGGAGGACACGTACGGCCAGTTCGCCGAATTTTTCGTCGATGACCATGGAGACTTTGATCTCAGACGTGGCAATCATCTCGATGTTGATGCTGTTGTCCGCCATTGCCGTGAAGGCGGTGGCTGCAACCCCACTGTGGGATTTCATCCCCACGCCAACCACAGAGACTTTGGCAATCTGCTCATCAAAATCCATCCCGCCGATCTCCTCTTCGAAAGCCGCGATCGACTTTTTGGCTTGCTCGATCTCACTCTGAGGAACCGTAAAGCCCAAATGGGTCGTTCCGTCCGTGCTGGCATTCTGGATGATCATATCGACGTTGATCTGATCGGCGGCCAGTTGGTTGAAAATCTCTGCGGCCACACCCGGGCGATCCACGACATCCCTGAGAGAGACCCGTGCCTGATTTTTGTCCAGCGCGATCCCGCTGACGAGTACTGCTTCCATTCCTTCTACCTCCTCGGTGATGATAGTGCCTTCCGCATCGCTGAAGCTGCTGCGTGCGACGATGGTGACACCCATTTTTTTGGCCAGTTCGACCGACCGGCTCTGGAGTACTTTGGCGCCGAGACTAGCGAGTTCGAGCATTTCATCGTAGGAGATGCGCTCGAGCTTACGGGCCTGGGGCTCGATGCGAGGGTCGGTGGTGTAGATCCCATCCACGTCGCTGTAGATTTCACAGGCATCGGCACCCAGCGCCCCGGCGATGGCCACGGCACTCAGGTCGCTGCCGCCCCGTCCGAGCGTCGTGACGTTGCCCTGCTGATCGATCCCCTGAAACCCCGCTACGACGATAATCTCTCCGGCATCAATATGACGGCGCATTGCCTCGGTATTGATCTCTTCGATTCGGGCAAACATGTGGGTGTCATCGGTGCGGATACCGGCCTGACGCCCGGTCATTGCCACGGCCGGATACCCCATCTCCTGCAATGCAATCGCCAGCAGGGATGCCGTCACCCGTTCACCGGAACTGAGCAGGATGTCCATCTCCCGCCTGGAAGGGGTCTGGGCGAAGTGATGGGCATACTCGATAAGTTTGTTGGTCTCTCCGCTCATGGCTGAGACGACGACCACGAGGTCTTTCCCCTCGGCGCGGGCAGCCGCTACCCTGCGGGCAACGTTTTCGATCCGTTCGAGGTCGCCGACGCTGGTGCCGCCATACTTGTGTACGATCAACATGGTTACAATTGTCCTTTTTCTCTAAAATACTTGATCACTCGCCGATAGGAAGGGCGTTTGAAATAACTAATCCGCTTGAACAACTCATCCGAGGTGACCCGTTTGTACTCTTCAAACTCCGGCGTCTCATACGTATACAAATCCAGCGTTGCCGTGGGGCGCAACCGGACGAGAAAGTACCGCTGGCGCTGCCCTTTGTAGGGATAGACTTTGGTCGTCTTGACGTTGGGAAAATCGTACTGAATCCACTCCGGGTACTCCCCGAGAATCTCCACATCGTTGGTTCCGATCTCCTCAAGGAGTTCACGTAGCAATGCCTCCCGGGGCGTTTCACCTGCATCGATCCCCCCCTGGGGAAATTGCCAGCCGCGTCGCATGCCGGTTCGGCGGGCGATCACAAACTGTCCAGTCTGGTCGTAGTCGGATGAGAGGATGATCGCGGCGACGTTGGGACGATAGTCCGTATACTCCTGCATGATCTCTCTCGTTTCGGTGTCCCCGTCTTTTCAGGGCACCTGTTAAATAATTTCTGATAAGATTTTAGCCAAAATAGAGTTACATTCCTTTGAAAAGGCGCATTTTGCTGGCATACCTTCACATCCCTTACTGCGATTCCAAGTGCCATTATTGCGCCTTCAACTCCTATGTCGGTCACTTCGATACCCGCCCACAATACATGGAAGCCCTGCACCGTCAGCTCACCGACGATCTGAAACGCTTCGGTGCCACACCGGGGAGCGTGGAAACCCTCTTCATCGGCGGCGGTACCCCTTCGACCGTTTCCCCGGAGTTGTATGAACCAATCTTCGAGCGTCTTTCTCACTACCTTGCCCCCGATGCGGAGATCACCATCGAAGCCAACCCCAACTCCGCCACCCGCAACTGGTTGCACGGTATGCGCTCCCTTGGAATCAATCGCGTCAGCTTCGGAGTGCAGAGTTTCGACGCTGACAAACTACGACGCCTTGGCCGTGCCCATACGCCGCAGCAGGCTGTTACTGCCCTGGAAACTGCGCACAACGCAGGAATCAAGCACCTCTCCCTCGATCTCATTTACAACGTCCTCGGCGATAATCGAGAACTGCTGGAACGCGACATCGAACAAGCCTTCGCCCTCCCCATCGACCACCTCTCCGCCTACGAACTCACCATCGAGGCCAACACCCCTTTTGCCGCTACCCCTGAGGTGTGCCAGACCGACGATGCCCTCGCGTTCTTTGTCGCCGAGGCGATCCGGGCACGGGGTTTCGAGCATTACGAGATTTCCAATTTCGGTCGATACCGGAGCCGCCACAACCTCGGTTACTGGGAGCTGCGCCCCTACCTCGGGATCGGCGCCGGCGCCGTTGGGTTCGACGGAACGACCCGCACTTATCCCTCCACCAACATCGATGCTTATCTCGCTGATCCTCTCCAACGACGTATCGAACCTCTCACCCCTGACGACCTGCGCACCGAACGGATCTTTCTCGGTCTACGTTCCCGCATCGGGATCGAAGCACGACAATTGGACGAAAGACAGAGGGAAAGAGCAGATATGTTGATACAGGAAGGGAAATTATATGAAGAAGCGGGGCGCTATCTCAATCCGAACTTTTTCCTTGCGGATGAGATTGCGCTGTTTTTGATCGGATAAACGTTACGGTGAGGCTCACTGCCCCCCAAACTCCTGAGACCAATAGAAGCCGTAGTCGCTTCCTTCTTTCTCAACCATCACCATCCCTACTTCGGTAAAGGCAGGATCCATCAAATTGGCACAGTGATGATCACTCTCCAACCAGGCATCCACGGTCTCTTGAGCCGTCGCATAGCCTGCGGCAATGTTTTCACCGGCTTTACGGTACTGAGTGTATCCGTTGTTCCGAATGCGCTCACTAAACTTACTGCCGCGTCCGAGTGCCTGATCCTGAGCCGTGGTATCGGTGGCGGTTCCCGAACCGGTATGGGAGAAGGTGTTGCTCTGCGCCATATCGTTGCTGTGCTCATACGCGGCATTGTCCAGACGGACATTCCA
>WFSU01000031.1 GCA_015485845.1 Nitratifractor sp.
AAATAGGATCGATGATCCTAAAGCGCGAGAGGGCTTCGGCTTTTTTGAGCTCGAGGCTGGAGCGTTTCTGGAGGAGGAACGTATAGGTCGTCTCGTAGAGTTTGTAGTCGCGTAGGGTTGTCTGGAGATCGGTTTCGAGGCGGGTACTTTTCTTGAACGTTTTGATGTAGCGTTGTTGGTCTTTTTTCAGGAGGGTCAGCTTCTGGGTAAGGACTTTGCTGAGTGCTCGGATGTTGGTGCGGATACGGGATCGGAGGGATGTCATCTGCTTGTGGAGCTTGACGACACTCGGGTGGAGGGGCGTGTAATCCTGAAGCAGCAGTGATTCTTTTGCTTTGAGCCCCTGGAGCTGATTGACCAGGCCGGCCGTGATCTCATCACCGAGATCGGTCAGAAGCGGGATGAGGGTTTTGAGATTTTTGGGGTTTTTGCTCAATCGGCTCAGTTTCTTCGCCAGAACGACCTTGCGTTTGACGGCCTGGATTGAATCATCAAGCGCCGCCTTGCTCTTGATGAGCGCTTCAGCTTGAGCCTGGGGAGAGAGGAGGGTGTTGGAGGTCTTGAACGACTGATAGCGTTTGCGGTTGCGTGCTTCTTTGTGCTCGATGTCGTCGATCTGTTTTTGAACGGAGTTCAGAGAGATGTTGATGTCCTCCAGTTCGTCTTTGATGCTCTGGTGGATGTAGGTCGTCAGCAGTTTGGCTACGTACGCTTCGCCCCTGGCGGGCAGAGTGTCGAGGTACTGGATGTGGACAAACGGCAATTCGGCTTTGGCATTTTTGTCGCCGGTTCCGACTTCGGCGGTGAGGTTTTTGGTAATGATGGCGTTGAAAATGTAGTGCTCGTCGCCGTTGAGGATGATTTTGCTGGGTGTGACTCCGTGAGGATTGCGGTGGACTGCGAGATCGAAGTATTTGGTGTGGAAGGGCGTGTCATAATGGAAGGGACCGAAGGTTTCGCTCATAAATGGGATGATGGATCCGAGGGTCAGAGTGAAGGTGTCTTGTGAAACCGGCTTGAAAGAAACAGCAGCACCAAATTTGCGGTAGTCGTGTATCTGGAGCCCGCTGATGCTGATAGAGCAGTTGTCCTCTCCCAATTCAACATAGCGAAAGGCATCGTAAGCAAAAAACTGGGCGTTGTAGCGAACCGACTCAATGACGGGACGGTTGGTACGAAAGAGGGCAAGTTTGGCTGCGTCTTTGTCGGTGCTGTTGGTGGTGCCGACATTGAGGCCAGCCAGGCCAGCCAGGGCTCCGAGACTACCAAGAGAGGGGGTGCCTGTTTTGTCGTCTGATTTGGGTTTGACTTCGATCAGGGTGGTGGTTTGGTAATATTTGGGCATGCGATAGACGATAAGAACAACGATGAGTGTCACCAAAAAGGTAAAAAGAAAAATAAAACGCTTGTATCGCCAGATCGTAGCGAACAGCTCACGCAAGTCGATTTCGTCTTCTGGAGTGCGATTGGATGTGTTTACAGGCATGGGCTACTCCTTATTGAGCCGGTAGGTTGTTTGAGCTGGGGATGATAGTCGTACCGCCCGAGCTTCCACCCAGGCTCTTGAGGATAGCGAAGGGGGACATCATGGATGCTGCCATCTGGAAGACGGGAAGGATGTTGACCTGGAAGTTCTTGAGCCCGGTGGGGACGATATAGACAATATCATTGGGGTGGATCATCATCCCGGCGTAGCTCAGGGACGTGAGGTTCGTCAGATCCACCACGTCAGCTCGGGTACCGCGCCCCACACTCCGCAGAACGAGGATCTTGGCGCGGTTGGCTGTGTCCCGGAAACCGCCACGTGTGGCGATGAGGGAGAGGAGCGGCATCTCTTCGTTGGGGAGAGGAACGACTCCCGGAGAGCGGACTTCTCCAATGACGTACGCATGCTTGCTTTGTGTCTCGACGTGGGCAAACGAACGCTTGATGTAGCGGCCGTAGAGAGCCGTGAGTTTGCGGCTGGCCTGCCCCTGGGTCAATCCGGCAAGATGCACCGTATGGAGGAGTGGGAGCAGAACGTTGCCCCGGGAATCGACGAGGATACCGCTGCCGCTGAGCTCCCCATGTTTGTACACCTTGATGGCTATGCGGTCATGGGGGCGTATGCGGTACTCAAATCGGCCGTTGAAATAATTTTTGGTGGCGTGGTATTTTTTTTGATGGGCATCCCGTTCTTTGACAACGTAGCTCTCTTGAAGCAGGTTTTTGGAACCGCAGCCGGAGAGAAGGATGGCGATCAACAGGGAGAAGGCGATTGAAAATCTAAGCACACAGATCCTTTTGAAGGGTGTTGTCGTTTGAAAATCGAGGGTTTATTTTAGCGGAAAGATGCTTTTGGGTTGGTGATTGGTAATTTGTTGATGGTGGATGGTGGATGGTGGATGGTGGATGGTGGATATTTCTTGACAACTTGTCCTGAAAGTAGATATAATCTCTAAAAACATGAAGGAGATATCGTGCAATCCATACAAGTAGGGCAATTTAAATCTGAATTATCTTCTATTTTGGAGCAAGTTCAGAACCTGGGTGAAACATTTGTGATAGAGTTTGGCAGAAAACACAAAAAAGTAGCGATGCTGGTGCCATATGAAGAGAAAACGAGCGTTAGAAAGTTTGGACAATTAGAAGGGAAGATCACTGTACCCGATACGTTCGATGATGAGTCTGAAGAGATCAATGCGATGTTTTATGGTAGCAACTTATGAATATCATCATTGATACGCACATCTTTTTGTGGTTGGCAGCCGATGTCAAAAAAATAGACAAGAAACATATGCAATACATAGAGGATATGGGAAATCGTCTCTATCTAAGCTCTATAAGTATTGCGGAGATTATGATCAAAAAGTCGATTGGTCATTTGGAGTTTGATGCCGATATCTTAATGCTATTGGATGAGATGGGGATAGAAGTATTGGCGTTTGATGCAGGCAGTGCTTTGCATTTGGGATCTCTGCCTTTTTATCATCGTGATCCCTTTGACAGAATGATTCTATCTCAGGCCATTACGGGGAAGTACAAGGTCATCAGCGTGGATAGGAAGTTTGCGTTATATGATTGTGAATTGTTGTGAATGGTTGATGGGGAGGGTTGTGGTATAATGTAGCTGACAAATGTAGGAGGTTTTTTGATGATTGAGTATGATCGGATCATGCGGGAGTGTTTCTGGGATTATCGTGTCTCAAAAGAGGATATTGCCCGGATGGCATCGAGTGAGGATAAACA
>WFSU01000032.1 GCA_015485845.1 Nitratifractor sp.
AATATTGGCAGATGCGTTTAAATCAAAAATGGGGATGATCCGTGCCGATACGCCCGATATTCAGGATATAAAAGCAGGCAGAGATGACTAAAATCTTTTTCGATGCCAACATTTTGATCGATGTCTCCGACACGTCACGTCCATCATACGCTGAAAGCAGGGCGCTTCTAGATATGCTGCTGGATCACATTGACAACTTTGCCTTCTATACCTCGTGCGATTTGATGACGACAGTCTATTATATACTCAGACAGAAGCTGGACAAAAAGGAGGCATTGTCTCAGATTGCATTGATCAATAAGCTGATCGTTGTTGTAGAATTTGGGAATAATGAGATAGAAGAGGCCGTAAGACTGATGGAAGAAAATGACAAATACACCGACCTGGAAGATACCATCCAATACATCATGGCGCGAAAAGAAACGTGTGATTATATCATCACGAACGATAAACGTTTTGTGTCGGATGAAGTGCCGGTGCTTACGAGTAAAAGTGCCTTGGAAGAGTTATTGCCTCATGGAATGGTGGATGGTTGATAGTTGATGGTGGATGGTAATTGGTAATTGGTAATTCGTAATTCGTGATTCGTGATTCGTGATTCGTGATTCGTGATTGGGGACGCGACTTCAGTCGCGTGGATGGCGGGGAAATTAGAAAGTAGAAATTAGAAGGTAGAAAGTTTGGTTTGCTACCCGATAATCTCCGAACACAGCTCAAACCGGTTATGCGTCATCAGATGGACGTTGCCGTGCAGAGCGATCATCTCATCAAAGATCCGCTTGGAGAGGGCGAAGCCTACTTCGTGCTCTTTGTCGGCTCCATCCATCGCGGCGAGGTTCATCTCATCGATGATGGCTTTGGGGACGTGGATGCCGGGGACTTTGTCGTCGATGAACGTCGCAGTGCGGGCGCGGACGATGGGGAACTGGCCGAGGATGAGCCGGGCATCCCGGGCGCTCTCACGGATGCTGAGGGTCTTGGCCTCTTCGAAGAGGGTGATGAGCTCTCGGGCGTTTTCGGCATCAAACACTGGCTGGGTGAAGATCCCCCGGGCACCGTAGTCGAGCTTTTTGACCATCCGCTTAAGCAGATGTTTCATGTTTTTGGCTGTGGCATCGCTGACGGCGAAGGGGTAGATGGGTCTGGGAGCCGGATCGAGGGGTTGGCCGGAGTAGTCGGTGCCGTTGTTGAGGCGGTAGATGATGCTCAGCAGCAGGGTGCTGTCGCGTTCGAGGACGCCTTTGACTTCGGGTTGGTCGGAGAGTTTGGCCGGATCGCCGGTGAGGGCGAGGATGAGACGGATGTCGAAGTCGTTGGCACCGAGGAGTTCGGATTGGAGGGAGAGTTTGTTGCGGTCGCGCATACTCATGGTGGCCATTACCGGCTTGCCAAAGGCGCTCTGGAGTTTGATGGCGCTGAGGACGGCGGACATCTTGAGGCGGGCGAGGGCATTGTCGGTGACCGAAAAAGCGCTCACTTTTTCATCAAGTCTATGTCTTTTGATATCATCGATAATATGGGAGACAGATGCGCCATGTGGCGGGTTTATTTCTACGGAGATAAACGGCGCATCGCCGGTGAGATTTTCACAGAATTGTTTGAACATTGCCGTGCTCCCAATAAGTATATTTGGCTATAATTCTACCCAAAAGATGCATAGATAAAGGCGCACATGAAACTGGCTGTATTTGATTTTGACTCGACGTTGATGGATGGGGAGACGATTGATTTTTTTGCTGAGCCGTTGGGGTTGAAGGATGAAGTAGCGGAGATCACCGAGGAGGCGATGGCGGGTCGGATGGACTTTTTCATGGCGCTCGTGGCGCGAGCGAAGCTCCTCGAGGGTCTGGATGTGGCCGTCGCACAGCAAATCTGCGAAAACCTCCCTATGATGCCCGGTGCACAGGAGACCATTGATGGGCTCAAAGCAAAGGGGTACAAGGTTGTTTGTTTTTCTGGTGGCTTTCGTCAAGCGACCGAGCCGATGGCTAGGCGCCTGGGACTGGATGCCGATTTTGCCAACTTCCTCTACGTCGATGAGCATGGGCGGCTTACCGGTGAAGTGGGTGGTGAGATGATGTACGGCGATGCCAAAGGGGATATGTTGCTACGCCTGCAAGCCTTGATGGGGATCGGCCGGGAAGATACCCTCGTGGTCGGCGACGGCGCCAATGATCTGAGCATGTTTGCCCACGCCGACATCCGAGTAGCGTTTCGGGCGCGTCCGGTGCTGGTGGAGCAGGCGACGCATGTGATTACCGAGAAGGATCTTAGGGGGATTTTGACGATTGTGTCGTCGTGAGGTGGTTTAGACCAGATACATCACCTTGGCAAGAACAACAATCACAAACACCAACACAAATGCGACATAGTGGATCACCGCAAACAACTTTCCTTCTGAACGTCCGAGGTTGAACAGAACGATAGCGGTGAGGATGCCGACGGTGACGAGGAGGACAAGGAAGACTTTGATGTTGAGGACGATGTTGAACGGGGTGGCGAACATTTCATTGATGCTGTGGATGTGATCGAGGTACATCAGCGTACCGGTGATGAGCAGCGTGGCAAAAAAGACCGGGATGATTTTGATGCCCCGTTTGACGATGGCGTATTCGGCTTCTTCCTGCCGATGCTTGCCGTAGAGTTTGCCGATGGAGGGGAATAATACGACCTCGGCGAAGATAAAGCCTCCGAAGATCACGGCTGAGATGAGGTGAAGAATTTGGAAGAGAGAATAGCTGGACATTAACAACCTCCATTTTTGGGTGATTATACTCTATCTTGACTTTTGCGGACTTGGTGGAGGGGGACTTTGTGATTCGTGATTGGTAAGGGGACGCGACTTCAGTCGCGTTGGGTAGACGGTGATGGTATAATATCGCATCTCAATTTGGAGACAACCATGAACACATGCACCATAAAGAGGGTCATTTCTCAAGCTCTCAAATATAAGTCAGCCCTCATACGCGGTAACTTCTACGCCATCATCGCCACAACCATGACCGTGACGATCCCCTTGTTTATCCCAATGCTGGTGGATGAACTGCTCCTGCACAAGAGCGACCGGCTCACCGGATGGGTCGCGGCGCACATCATGCCAATGTCGGTGACGGGGTATCTGGTGTTTTTCCTCGTGTTGACCCTCGTAATGCGTGGAATGGGAATGCTGCTCAATGTCGCGCAGGTACGTACGTTTCTCAGCGTCTCCAAAAGCATCTCTCTCGGGCTGCGGGAGCGGTTGCTCGGGCATTTGAAACGGGTATCACTGGCTGAGTATGAGACGATCGCCCCCGGAGCGGTGGCCGCCAAGCTCGTGACCGATGTTGATACGGTCGATGCCTTCATCGGGACGACGGTGAGCAAGTTTGTGATCTCGATCCTGACGTTGCTTTTTACGGCGGTCGTATTGTTATTAATCCACTGGCAGTTGGCATTGTTTATCCTCCTGACCAATCCCATTGTAGTTTTTTTTACCGCCAGGTTGGCACGTAACGTCGGCAAACTCAAACGGCAGGAGAATCAAGCCGTCGAAGCATTCCAATCAACCCTGAGCGAGACGCTCGAGCTCTTCCACAGTGTACGGGCGTCCAACAAAGAGGGGTATTTCTTCGGCCGGATTCTCGAGCAGGCACGGACTCTCAAGGAGCGATCGGTTCAGTTTGGCTGGCGCTCAGACCGGGCGATCCGGGTGTCGTTTCTCGTGTTTCTCGGCGGGTACGAAGTGTTTCGGGCGGTGAGCATCTGGGTGGTGGCGTACAGTGATCTGAGCATTGGGTTGATGCTGGCGATCTTCGGGTATCTGTGGATCATGATGACCCCCACGCAGGATGTGATCAATTTCCAGTATGCCCTGGCCAATGCCCGGGCGGCGTGCGGTCGGATCAATGATATCTTCGCGATGGAGACGGAGCCGGAAGTGCCCGATAGTGTCAATCCGTTTGCCCGGGGAACTGCCGCAGGCATTATGACTGAAAACCTGGGGTTTGCCTACCGAAATTCTGATCCAATCCTCACCGACATAGCTTTGAAAGTCGCTCCGGGTCAAAAGGTCGCCATCGTCGGTGCCAGCGGCAGCGGCAAAACCACACTGGCCAACCTCATCGCCGGATTTTATCCGCCGAGTGCGGGGCAGATATATTACGAAGGTATTCCGCACGAGCGGATCACCCCCTCCACGATCCGCTCCGGGGTGCACATGGTTTTACAGCATCCGAAGCTCTTTAATGATACAATGCGATTCAATCTCACGCTGGGCAACGTCCACAGCGATGAGGTGATCGACCGGGCGGTGCGGATCGCACAGCTGGGCGAGGTGATCGATCGACTCCCCGAGGGGATCGACACGATCGTGGGCAAAGACGGCGTGCGCCTCAGCGGCGGACAGCGCCAGCGGGTCGCCATCGCACGGATGGTGCTCCAGGATCCCTCTGTGGTGATCTTCGACGAATCAACCTCGGCACTCGATGTACACACCGAGGCGCGGCTTTTTGCCGATCTGCATGCCTATTTGGGGGACAAAACCGTCCTCACCATCGCCCACCGCCTGAGCACCATCGAGCGTGCCGATTTCATCTACGTCCTCGAAGAGGGCACCATCGCCGATGCCGGGACACCGGAAGCACTGATGACGCGGGGTGAGAATTATTTTGCTGAGATGGTGTGAGATATTAGAGGGTAGAAGGTAGCGGGTAGCGGGTAGAATTTTCTCGTGAGTTCGCGCGTAGGGTGTGCAACAGCACACCAAAACACTGATAGGGGATTGGACTTCAGTCCAATTTAGACGCAAAGCGTCTCTTGTGGGACTGAAGTCCCAGCCCCTTTTTGACAAGGAAAAAAATGGACATTATCCAAGCCATCATCATCGGCATCATCGAGGGATTTACCGAGTTTCTTCCCATCTCTTCGACCGGGCACATGATCGTCGCGGCCAAGTTTCTCGGCGTGGCGGAGAATGATTTGACCAAAGCTTACGAAGTGATCATCCAGTTTGCGGCGATCCTCGCGGTGATTCTGATTTACCGGGACAAACTCAGCCCCCGTCGGGTTGTGCTGTGGCAGAAGCTTATCGTTGCGTTTCTCCCTTTGGGGGCGATTGGATTTATTTTTCGCCACCAGATCAAAGACCTCTTTAGCGTCCCGGTAGTGGCATGGATGTTTATCATCGGGGGGATTGTTTTCCTGATCGTGGAATTTTTCTACAAAGAAGAAGCCAAAGTCCGTACCACCGACATCGATGCGGTGAGCTGGAAGCAGGCGATTTGGATCGGGGTTGCACAGGTGGCTGCCCTCATCCCCGGCACCTCCCGCGCCGGAGCGACGATCATTGGCGGACTGTTGACCGGGCTCGATCGTAAGACCTCCGCAGAGTTCAGTTTCCTGCTGGCGATTCCTGTGATGGCAGCGGTCAGCGGCTACGACCTGCTCAAGCACTACCATGAGTTTGCCCATGCCAACTGGGGCGCGTTTGCGATCGGGTTTGTCGTGGCGTTTGTTGTCGCGTGGCTGACGATCAAGCTTTTTATCGCGTTTTTGCAGCGCTTTACGTTCAACGCATTTGGTATTTACCGGATTGCGTTGGGGGCGGCGTTGCTGGTGTATTTTAGTTAGGAATTAGGAGTGATGAGTGAGGAGTTTTGGTATGCGTTGCTTGGCAACGCTTTTATCGATGGAGCAGGGGCTTTAGTCCCGTTTGATGGGGCTGAAGCCCCAGCCCCTTTTTTGAAATGTGGATTTCACTGAGCTTCTTTTTGAAGTTCACTCAAGTCCAGACAACCCATTTGGACATACGCAGAAAGGTACACTATGAAATTTGATGATTTTGATTTCCATCCCGACGTACGCAAAGGAATTCGCATTGCCGGATTCCAGGAGCCCAGCCCGATCCAGAAAGAGGTGATCCCTCTCATCATCGAGGGGCACGATATGGTGGGGCAGGCTCACACCGGTACCGGCAAGACGGCGGCGTTTGGTCTGCCGATTATTGACATGCTGGCCCGCAAAGAGATCGAGCGAGCCCTCGTGATTGTTCCCACACGGGAGTTGGCATCGCAGGTGAGCGATGAGATTTATCATCTCGGACGTTTTGCCGGGATTCGGACGCTCGAAGTGTACGGTGGGGTCGGCTACGGTCGTCAAATCGCGCTGATCCACAAAGGGACGCAGATCATCGTCGCGACCCCCGGCCGTCTCAAAGACCTCTATCGCAAAGGGAAGATCGATGTCCTCAGCCCCGAAGTGGTCGTCCTCGATGAAGCCGATGAGATGCTCGACATGGGTTTCCTCGACGATATCAAAGAGATTTTTGAATTTATCCCGCAGAACCGTCAAACGCTGCTGTTTTCCGCGACGATGCCTGAGC
>WFSU01000033.1 GCA_015485845.1 Nitratifractor sp.
CCGAAGGGGGTGTCAGCGGTTTTGATGTTGAGACGTTGCGCCCTACACTCAGGGCTATGAGCGATTTAGGGATTCCACTTTGCATCCACGGAGAGACCAACGGATTTGTCATGGATCGGGAAGCGGAGTTTGTCCCCATTTATGAGAAGCTCGCCGCAGCTTTCCCTGATCTGACGATCATCATGGAGCACATCACCACCGCTCAGAGTGTCGCAGCATTGGACAAATATTCCAATCTCCACGCCACGATCACCCTCCACCACCTCACTATTACCCTCGATGATGTCGCCGGGGGGATGCTTCAGCCCCATCTGTTCTGCAAACCCATCGCCAAGCGCCCCGAGGATCGAGAAGCACTGCTGGATGTAGCACTGAACGCCCATCCAAAAGTGATGTTCGGCTCCGACTCCGCCCCCCACCCCCGCCATGCCAAAGAGGCACCCGGATGCGCGGCCGGGGTCTTCACCGCCCCAGTTGCCCTCCCGGCACTGGCGCACCTCTTCGATACGCACGGAAAACTGGCAAATCTCCAGGCGTTCGTGAGCGACAACGCCCGGCGCATCTACGGCATCACCCCCCCGAAGAGATCCATCGAATTGGTTCAGGAACCTTTTGTCGTTCCAAAAACGTACGGAGAGGTGGTTCCGATGTTTGCCGGAGAGACGCTGGAGTGGAGGGTAGTCTCATGAGTTCAACAGCAAACAATGTGATCCGGGACGAAACCGACTATCTCAACAGTTCTCGACGCAATCGAGAACTTCTTGAGGCCGCCATTCGTGAAGCCGAACAAGGCGGAGGAGTTCATGTGACACTCGAAGAGTTTGAACATCCTTCTCCTCCAATACCCACAACAAACACCATCCCTGTTTCCAAGGACATTTCATGAACAAAATAACCGAATTCCAAAAAGGACATGAACAGTTTCGTACCGTCAAATTCAAGCGAAACGAAGACCGCTTCAAGAAGCTGGTCGATGAGGGGCAGAATCCCAAAGCCCTCTTCATCGGGTGCAGTGATTCGCGGGTGGTTCCTACAATGATCACCGGTACGGGAGCCGGTGATCTGTTTATCACACGTAACATTGGCAACTTCGTTCCCCCCTACAAACCCGACAGTGACTTCCACGCCACTGCTTCGGCCATTGAGTATGCCGTCAGTGAACTGGGAGTGAGCGACATTATCGTCAGCGGTCACTCCGACTGCGGAGCGATCAAAGCACTCTACAAGAAACATACCGTCACTGAGGAAAATATTCATACCGTCAAATGGCTCGAACTCGGTGCCGAGGCCAAACGGGTCGCCCTCCAGATCCTCCCAAATGCCCCCAAAAAAGAGCTCCTCGAATACACGGAAAAGCTCTCCGTGGTCTTTCAGCTTGAAAATCTTCTCACCTATCCCGCTGTCAAGCGCGGTGTAGAGGAGGGGCAGATCTTCCTCCACGGGTGGCACTACTCTATCGCGGAAGGCACCATTGAATATTACGATGATGAAAACGCCGAATTCCGGCCACTGGGAGACAAGGCATGATCTCCAAAGCAAAACCAAAGGGGACTTCAGTCCCACAATCTCAAGGAGAAGTCATGATCGCCCAAAACGCTACCGAAATGGTCGGCCATACCCCTATCGTCGAGATTACCCATTTGGAAGGCACATCCGGCGTCACCCTGCTGGCCAAGGCTGAATACCTCAACCCCACCGGTTCTGTCAAAGACCGCATCGCTGTCAACATGGTCGATCAAGCGATCGCGCGAGGGGAGATCACGGATCACACGACGCTGATCGAGCCCACCAGCGGCAACACCGGGATCGGTCTAGCTGCGGTATGTGCGGCACGGGGGATCGATCTGATCCTCACCATGCCCGAGTCGATGAGCCTCGAGCGTCGCAAACTCCTCGAGCATCTCGGCGCTACTATCGTCCTTACTCCGGCTGCTGAAGGGATGGGGGGAAGTATTCGGGAAGCAGCACTCCTGGCGGAAGAACTCCCGCATGGGCTAATCCTCGGACAGTTTACCAACCCCGACAACCCGGCTGCCCACGACCACACGACGGCTCCGGAGATTTTGGAGACCACAGGAGGGAAGATCGATGGTTTTGTCGCAGCAGTAGGCACGGGGGGGTCGTTTACCGGCATTGCCCGTACCCTCAAGCGCTCCATCCCTCAGTTGAAGGCTGTCGCGGTCGAGCCAGTCACTTCTCCTGTCCTCAGTGGCGGACAACCCGGCACACATGGCATCCAGGGAATCGGCGCAGGATTTATCCCTGATATCCTTGAGACCGACCTGATCGATGAAATCCTCACCGTTACCGATGACGAAGCGATCACCTACGCCCGCCAGGCTGCCCGCCAGGCCGGACTGCTCATCGGCATCTCTGCCGGAGCCAACCTTGCTGCCCTCCATCAGCTCGCTCAAAGAAAAGACTATCAGGGCAAGACGATTCTTACCCTTCTCCCCGACGGAGCGGAGCGGTATATGAGCACATCACTGTTTAAGAGTCATTAATAAAAAACTGATACGATAAGTTTTTAGAATAATACCCCTATCGACAAAGGAAAAATCATGCTTCGTAAACTCATCTTGGGATTGACATTCCTGACCTCACTGGTTCTGGCAGATGCCACCATCACCTTCACTCCTTACAAAACAGCATCTCAGTCCATCGGCAAAGGCAAACCGGTCATGCTTGAAGTGGGCGCCGAAAGCTGCGTCAATTGCAAACAGATGAATGCCATCCTTGCTCCCATTATGGCGCAACATC
>WFSU01000034.1 GCA_015485845.1 Nitratifractor sp.
ATCCATAATAATTCTCCTTTCATATGCCCGGTATTTGATTATACTCCGATGCGGTTAAAAGAGAATAGAGGTTGTGGGGAAATGAAAGATGAAAAATGAAAAATGAAAAGTGGAGAATGAGGAAAAGGAGCGTGAGGAGCCGAAAAGACCGTATGGACGGCGGTCAGAGTCCGGCGGCTTGGATCGCCTCGGCCTGGGCGTGGGCAATGAGGGGGTCGATGACGTTTTCGAGCGAACCGTTGGTCATGATATCCTCAAGGGAGTAGAGTGTCAGACCGATTCGGTGATCGGTGAGGCGGTTTTGGGGGTAATTATAGGTACGGATCTTTTCGCTGCGATCGCCGGAACCCACCTGAAGCTTACGCTCAGCGGAGGTTTCGTCGAGCTGTGCCTGAAGCTCGGCTTCGTAGACCCGGGCTTTGAGGATTTTCATCGCTTTGTCGCGGTTTTTGTGCTGCGATTTCTCATCCTGCATCGAGACGACAACCCCGGTGGGGATGTGGGTCAGGCGCACCGCTGAGTCGGTGGTATTAACCGATTGTCCTCCGTTGCCGCTGGCGCGGAAGACATCCATCTTGACATCACTGGGTTTGATGTCCACTTCGACGTCTTCCACTTCGGGGATCACAGCGACCGTGATAGCCGAAGTGTGGACGCGCCCCTGGGTCTCGGTATCGGGAACCCTCTGGACACGGTGAGTGCCTGCTTCGTACTTGAGCTTGCTGTAGACCCCGTCGCCCTTGAGCAGGGCGATCATCTCTTTGTACCCTCCAGCCGTCCCCTCGGATGAACTGACAATCTCCACGCGCCACCCCTGACGCTCAGCAAAACGGAGGTACATCTTGAACACATCTTCGACAAACAGGGCACTTTCGTCCCCACCGGCACCGGCACGGAGTTCGAGGTATATGTTTTTGTCATCGTTGGGATCGCTGGGGATCATGAGAACCCTGATCTCTTCTTCGAGGATCGGAAGACGGGGTTCGAGTTCGTTGAGTTCCTCTTTGGCCAGATCGCCAAGCTCTTCGTCACCGAGGAGTTCTTTATTCTCATCGATCGCTTCGGCCGTAGTAATGTACTCACGGGCTTTTTCAACCAGTTTGGCGATGGAAGACTGCTCCTTGCTGAGATCAGTCATCCTTTTGATATCGCTGGCAATGTCGGGAGAGCTGAGCAGGGTATTGATCTCTTCGTATCGGTCGATAAATGGCTGGAGTTTTTGCTGGAACATAAACGATCCTGATGGGGGGATGAGCGTGTGCCACACCCGAAAGTGCGGCAGGAGATTAGAAAGGTGAAGTGTTAGGCAGCGTCAACAGCGTTGACAAGCTTATGGAGGCGGCTCACTTTGCGGGAAGCCGTCTCTTTCTTGAGAAAACCTTTGCTGACAAAATGGTGCAATTGCTTGTTGGCAATCTTGAAAGCTTCTGTGGCAGCAGTTTTGTCCCCGGCTTCGACGGCTTCATGAACAGCTTTGACGATGTTTTTGAGGCGGGTGCGGTAGTAGCGGTTGCGCTCGGTGCGTTTGATGGTCTGCTTGATGCGTTTTTTGGCGGATTTGTGGTTGGCCATGGTGGTGTTCCTTTGTAATGTGTCTTGTTTCGATGTCTTTGTAATTCTGGAAATCCAGCGTCTAATGAGTGGCGAATTCTATCGAAAAAAATATTAAAAGGGACTGGTTAATGGGTTTTCAGGTAAAATAACGTCATTTCTTTTGAAGGAACGTACGTGAAACTTTTTGGAACCGATGGTGTCCGGGGCAAAGCCGGCGCCAAAGTAAGCGCCCCGGCCTCCATGCGTCTGGCGATGGCTACAGGGATCTATTTCTGTCCCAAGGCTCGCACCAACCGTATCCTGGTGGGCAAAGACACCCGCCGCAGCGGCTACATGATCGAAAACGCCATCGTCTCCGGCCTCACTGCCGTGGGGTATGATGTGATCCAGGTCGGCCCCATGCCGACTCCGGCGATCGCGTTTCTCACCGAAAGCATGCGATGCGATGCGGGCATCATGATCTCGGCGAGCCACAACGAATACTACGACAACGGGATCAAATTTTTTGACGCCAACGGGAACAAACTCAGCAGCAAGGTGGAACAGCAGATCGAAACCATCTATCAGGACGATGCCGCCATTGAGGCCGGACAGCAGACCGATAAGAAAATCGGGAAATCCAAACGGATCGATGATGTCATCGGCCGCTACATCGTCCACATCAAAAACTCGTTTCCGCGCTCCCTGAGCCTGGCGGGCAAGCGCATCGTCATCGACTGTGCCAACGGCGCCGGATACAAAGTCGCCCCCACGGTACTCGAAGAGCTGGGCGCAGATGTCGTCGTCATCGGTGACAAACCCAACGGCTTCAACATCAACGATGCCTGCGGCGCCATGCACCCCTCCACCCTTTCCAAAGCGGTGATCGATTCCCGTGCCGATGCCGGCATCGCCCTCGATGGCGATGCCGATCGCCTCGTGATGGTCGATGAACAGGGGGATGTCATCGACGGGGACAAACTCATGGGGGTTCTGGCCGTCCACATGCAAACGCAGGGACAACTCAGCGGCGACGGCATGGTAGCGACCGTGATGAGCAATCAGGCACTGGAGGATTACCTTGTCGAGCATGGTCTCACCTTGCACCGCAGTTCGGTGGGGGACAAGAACGTTGTGGCGATGATGCAGGAAAAGGGGATCAACTTCGGCGGCGAGCAGAGCGGGCATATTGTCTTCAGCGATTACGCCAAGACCGGGGATGGGATCTCCAGCGCCCTGCAAGCACTGGCCTGTCTTGTCAGTGACGGGCGGAAAGCAAGCGAAGTGTTCAACCCCTTTACGACCTATCCTCAGCAATTGGTCAATCTCAAAGTTGAAAGCAAAATACCCCTCGAGGAGATTGCCGGATTGAGTGAGTTGCAGCGCGAGATCGAAGATGGTGATATGCGCCATCTTTTCCGCTATTCCGGAACAGAAAACAAGATCCGCCTTCTGCTCGAAGGGCGCGATACCAAAGTCCTTGACGCGATGATGGAGCGGGTAGTGGATTTCTTCGGACAGGCGTTGTCGTAGTGCGCTTGACGGTTATTTTCCTCATGGCTCTGGTCGGGACTTTTGTCCTCGATCAGGGGATCAAGGATCTTTTTGTGCAGGGATTTGGCTGGCGCCATCCCTGTCTTTCACTGGAGCTCCATTACAACCCCGGCGTGGCCTTCAGCTTTTTGGCATTTCTTGGCTCCGGACTTAAATGGCTCCAGATGATTCTGATCGCCGGGATCGCCCTCTACCTGATCACCAGCCGATTGGTATGGGAGTACCCCCTGGCACTCGGGATGCTCCTCGGTGCCGCCGTCAGCAACCTTTACGACCGCTTCATCCACCCCGGTGTGGTCGATTATGTCGCCTGGCACTGCGGCTTTAACTACGCGGTGTTCAACTATGCTGATGTGGTGATCGATGCCGTGATCGTCTGGATCCTCTTCCAGAGCTACCGACAATACCGGAGAGAAAAAAAAACGTGAGTCGCCTCCTGCTCCTCACGCTGCTGGCTTCCACGGCTTTGCTGGGGCAGGTACGCAGCTACATCATGGCGTTGCGCAGTCATGCTGCTTTGCCCGGTATCAAAATCCTCGATGAAAAACACCTTGATTTTGACACCCTTGATGGGGTGTCGTTTCATGAAATCTCCGATCTGACGTACCGGCCGGAACAACACACTCTCTATCTGCTGAGCGACAAAGGGGCGCTGTTTACGTTTCGGGCACGTTTCGACCGGCAGGCAATCCTCTCACCTCTGCACGGCTACCGATTGACCGATTCCAGTGGAAAGCGACTCAAAAAACGCCGACGCGACAGCGAAGGACTCACCCACGATGTCAACGGAACACTCTATGTCAGTTTTGAACAAGTGCCCCGCGTCGCAGTCGTGTCAACCACCGGTCAAGTTATACAGTCGCTTCCCCTGCCAAAAACCCTGCGCTCTCCCCGTCAATACCGTAAACCCAATCAACAGCTCGAGTCGATAGCCTGGCATCCAAAGTACGGTTGGATGGTTGCCAAAGAATACCCCTCAAGAGGGACAAAAAAGACCCATCAGGCTCTTTACACATTGTCCGGGCGTATCTGGCATTTCCAAACTGAGAAACTCCCGCACAATGCCATCACCGCGATCGAAGTGATGGATGATGGCAATATTCTGGTGCTGGAGCGGTCGTTTGACAAAAAAAATCTCCGCATCACCATCACACTGAAAAAAGTCTATCTCGATACGATCCGGGGTGGGCAATGCCGTATCGAAGTCCTCGCCTCTCTGCGTACCGATGACGGCTGGATTCTGGACAACTTCGAGGGGCTCGCCCGTGTCGCTCCCCACCGTTATGTCATGGTGAGCGATGACGGGCATAAATTTTATGAGAAGACGTTGCTGATCTATTTTGAGGTTACGCGATAAGGGGAAAATTGGTCGGAGATGCGACTTCAGTCGCATATATCAGCGATGAAAGTCGCTGCTCCTGAATTACGCAATAGGGGGCAGATGAGCCAGAAGCTGGTCATGGGTGCGGCCATTGCTGGCCACGATCCCTTTGTCATCGAAGGAAAAAGAATCACCGGTCTGATTGCTGATTACTCCCCCGGCCTCCTGCACGATCAAAATCCCGGCTGCGACATCCCACGGCTTGAGGTCGATTTCATAGAAAGCATCGGTACGGCCCTGCGCCAGATAGCACAGATCGATGGCGGCGGCTCCGAGGCGGCGAATGTCTCGAATGTGGGGAAGGAGCGATGTGAGGACATCGATCACCCAGCGGTACTCGACGCCCTCGTTCACTTTGGCATAGGGGAAACCGGTGGCGATGAGCGACTGCTGAAGCTCCGTTTGGGAGCTGACCTGGAGGGGGGTGTCGTTGCACCAGACTCCTTCGCCGGCTTCCGCCCAGAAAAGTTCGTGCAGGATTGGGTTGTAGACCACGGCCATCGTCGGCTTGCCCTCTTCCCAGACGCCAAGCGAGACACCGAGGTGGGGGATTCCGTGGATGAAATTGGTCGTGCCATCGATCGGGTCGATGTAGATAGCACGGTCGTAATGGTAACTCCCCTCATGGCTCTCTTCACCGACGAGCGTGTAGCCCGGGAAATGCTCCGCCAGTCGCTTAAGGATCAGTTCTTCGACCCGGACATCGT
>WFSU01000035.1 GCA_015485845.1 Nitratifractor sp.
AAAGTAGACAAAAGCGCAGATACAAACCCAAAAAAAGGAGCCACAAAGTCAGCGTAGATATTTTTTACCATCATAGTGCAGAATCAGTTTTTTAAATCAGTTTTTATACCATATATGAGAGTTTGAGATTGGGGGATGGATTTTTTTGGGTAGATAGAAAAAATCACCGATTATATAATTTTTGCTATAATACAAAACAAGCAAATGCGGAAGGACTTTTTATGCAAACACTTACCCTGAATGTCCAAGACAATTTTTTGCAAGACTTTTTGACCATTATTGACCACTACAAAGACAAAGTTCAACTTAAAAAAGACAAAAATTTGGAACATGACCCCTACTTCTATGACAGACAAAAACAACTGCAACAAGACGTCAATGATATAGATGCAGGCACAATTGAAATGCTTTCACAAGAACAATATGACAAAGAAATGGACAACTTTTTCACTGGATTAAAATCAAAATATGACCATTAGGCGATCCCCAAGATATACGAAAAGTCTTTTTGAAATTTTGGAATACATTGCACAAGACAACATAAATGCAAGTGTAAATTTCAAAAACAAACTTGATAGCATGATCAGCAGCTTACAAGATTTCCCGTATAAATTCAGAAAATCACACTATTTTGACGATCCAAATATCAGAGACATGACCTTCAAAAAATACACAGTTGTTTATCGAATCAAGCCTGACGAACACTTGATAGAGATTTTAAGGATTTTCAACCGGAACAAACCGGCATAAACGCATTGCACCTATCTAAAGCAATTTTAACTATAATTGCACCACCAAACCACATCCAAGGACTACCATGAGCTACGCCATCGAATCGTTCGATCCTGAGGTCTATGCGGCGATTGCCTCCGAGCTGGAGCGCCAGACTGATCATCTGGAGATGATCGCCTCCGAGAACTTCACCTTCCCCGACGTCATGGAGGCGATGGGATCGGTGCTGACCAACAAATACGCCGAAGGATACCCTGCCAAACGCTACTACGGAGGGTGCGAATACGCCGATCGGGTCGAGCAGCTGGCGATCGACCGTGCCAAAGCGCTCTTCGGCTGCGAGTACGTCAACGTCCAGCCCCACTCCGGCTCTCAGGCCAACGGAGCGGTCTATGCCGCCCTCATCAAAGCCGGCGACAAGATCCTCGGGATGGATCTCAGCCACGGAGGACACCTCACCCACGGCTCCAAGCCCAGCTTCTCGGGCAAGAACTACCACAGCTTCACCTACGGCGTCGAGCTCGATGGCCGTATCGACTATGACAAGGTAATGGAGATTGCCCGCATCACCCAGCCCGACATTATCGTCTGCGGGGCTTCAGCCTATGCCAGAGAGATCGACTTTGCCAAATTCCGCGAGATCGCCGATGCAGTGGGGGCGTACCTCTTCGCCGACATCGCCCACATCGCCGGACTCGTCGCAGCCGGGGAACACCCCAGCCCCTTCCCCCATGCCGATGTCGTCACCACCACCACCCACAAGACCCTCGCCGGCCCCCGGGGCGGAATCATCATGACCAACGACGAAGCGATCGCCAAAAAGATCAACTCCGCCATTTTCCCCGGTCTCCAGGGCGGCCCGCTGGTACACGTCATCGCCGCCAAAGCCGTCGGATTCAAACACAACCTCGCCCCCGAGTGGAAAGCCTACGCCAAGCAAGTCAAAGCCAACGCCCAAGTCCTCGCCCGCGTCCTGATGACACGCGGCTACGACATCGTCAGCGGGGGGACGGACAACCACCTTGTCCTCGTGAGCTTCCTCGACAAAGACTTCAGCGGCAAGGATGCCGATGCCGCCCTCGGAGCCGCCGGAATCACTGTCAACAAAAACACCGTCCCCGGCGAGACCCGCAGCCCGTTTGTGACCAGCGGGATCCGCATCGGCTCTCCGGCACTCACCCGCCGTGGGATGAAAGAGGCCGAATTTGAGATCATCGCCACCCGCATCGCCGATGTCCTCGACCACGTCAACGACGCAGAGCTCCACACCAAAGTCAAAGAGGAGATGACCGCCCTCGCCCGCCAGTTTGTGATCTATGATCGCCCCATCTACTGATTTCCCCACCTTTGCCGAGGCCGTCCGCTCACTGGCGGCCACCCCGGCATACCACTACCGCAAACACCCTTCCATCGTCTCCCGAACCGAGCACAACGGTCGGACACTCTATTCCCGCTTCGCCCGTGTCGACCGTCCGCTTGACGACCGCAGTATCCGTGAACACCTCGCGGGGATTCAGACACTGGCACTCCCCCTGACACACGCCGGAGAAGGCTCGGTTATCGTCTTCATCTATGACGGCACATCTCCCGAGCGGTTTGTCCACCTGTTCGAACACCTCATGCACCGGCAGGGGATCACCGATTACTCGGTTTTTCACGGCCGGAGCAACACAATCCGCCTGCTCGTCATCCCCCGTCCCCTTCAGCCAATCACCTCTCTGTATGCTTTCGCCCGTGAACTCTCGGCAGCCCTTGAAGAGGCACTCCCCCGCAGCTGGAAAATCCTCCCCGATCCCAGCCTGCCTGAGGGATGGAATATCCTCACGATACCGTACGATAACGGGGTATAGAGATACCCTTAATTTACCTTTTGCTATAATCACTTCAAATCAAACCTGGATCCTGCAATAGGGAGTATGCCAGATGTGTTGATGCTCGGCAGCAGGGGTGTCGGAGCGAAGCGCAGGCGCACCCGAAGGTGCGTTGAGCATTTTCTTCGATCGCCCATGCCGCCGATGATCGACGCAGATGGTGTACTGACGATTGCAGGATTCAGGTTAAATATAGGGGCATACTGGATGAATGACCACAATTTAGATGACCTGATCATCGGCGAACCCGAACCCGGAAACTCTGGATCGAAAACCCTGCTGAGTGTTGTCGCTCTGGCCATTGTTGTGTTGATTGTGGGGCTTATTTTATGGGCGTTACTCTTTGGATCATCCGACCAGACAACTCCGCCGGAGTCTTCCTCCTCTCAGAACCAAACCCAAACTCTCGATCCGACACTCGCTCCGCTGGAACCCGGCAACAGCGACATGCCTCCCCTGACACCCACCCCGATCGAAAAACCTGCAACCCCAGCTCCCAAACCCAAACCCAAGCCAAAGCCAAAACCCAAGCCTGCTCCCGAGCCCACCCCGGATACTCCACCAACCCAACCCACACCCCCGGCTCAAACGACACCATCCGTACCCGCCGGAGGTCAACTGATCAAGACCGCCGATCGGCCGATCTATTATATTCAGGTCGGGGCATTCAAGCGTGCTCCAAGCGCTCGCTTCATGAAGAAACTCAAGGATGCCGGGTTCACGTTCATCACCAAAATAACGCGGGGAGTCCGACGCGTCCGTGTCGGCCCCTACGACAGCTATGACCAGGCCAAAGCTGCTCTCCCCATCGTCAAGCAAAAGATCGGTGTCGACGGTCTCATCGTCAAGTTTTAAGCCATGATCCGCTCCCACCTGTTTGACCAGCTTACCCCCGTCGCCCTCTACGGGGAGATCAA